>JAZDOL010000037.1:0-2386 GCA_043798775.1 bacterium
ATTGTCGTTATGGGGACTTTTTGTTCTGTTTGGTTATCACGAAGCGTTGCCAAGCATTGATTTTTCATCGGTATTCATTCAAAACATAGATGCTCTGTATCAAAGCGCTTTGGATTTTTTCAGAACATATTACAGTGACTGGACATTTTGGTTGTTCTTATATCTTGCAACAAGTATTGCCGCTTCAATAGCTCCAAGTACGGTTGACATAAAAAATGCAATTTGGGGAATTCTTTTCCTAGTAATTCTTGGTGGAGCGCTAATCTATTTTAATATTGGTAAAGAAAGCTTGGAAATATTTATTAATAAATACTTTGGTCGCGTTATATCGCTTGGTGCACTAATGGAATTCTTTGCACTTGTTGTGACTATTCCGGTCTATTTTCTTAAAAAAGCTCTTACAAACCGCGCCCCGTTTTGAAAATGAAAAAAATTATTCTTGCATCAACATCTCCCAGAAGAAGGGAACTGTTAAAAAAACTTAATATCCAATTCACTGTAGAAGCAAGTGACTATGAAGAGGATATGCAGAAAAAGATGCTTCCTGCTAACTTGTCAAAGTTTTTGGCACTGAATAAGGCTAAGGCAGTCGCAAAAAAGCACAATAGTGGCATTATCATTGGTGCCGATACGTTTGTTGTGTTTGGTAACGATTTACTGGGCAAGCCGAAGAATGCTGTAATGGCAAGAAATATGTTGAAAATGATAAGCGGAAAAACACTAACAGTAATCAGTGGATATGCAATTGTGGACGCGAAAACGAACAAAATACATTCCGGTTATAGTACAGCAAAAGTTTCCATAAAAAAATTGTCACCAAAAGAAATAAGCTGGTATATCAATACCAAAGAACCACTCGACAAAGCAGGTGCGTTCGCCGTCCAAGGATATGGCGCTGTATTTATTCGAAAGTTGGAAGGTGATTTTTTTAGTGTCGTTGGTTTGCCAATTTATTCACTTGTGCAGGCGCTGAAAAAGTTTGGCGTTAACGTAATATAAATATGTGGTTAAATCTTTTAATTTTGCTGATTCTACTGCTTCTCTCCGGGTTCTTTTCCGGTGCTGAAGTTGCTTTGCTGTCGGTGACGGACGTAAAAGTGCGGACTTATCTGAAAGAGAATAGAAAAGGATCCCGAGCTCTTTGCAAATTGAAAGAAAGTCCGCGTAGAATGATTATTATAATTTTAATCGGTAACAATGTAGTAAATGTTTCTGCAGCATCTATTACAGCAATTATTGCTGCAGAACATTTTGGCTCAGGTGGTCTTGGCTTGGCAACGGGGTTTCTTACACTGCTTATTTTAGTCTTTGGAGAAATAACACCAAAGACATTCGCAAATAAAAACTCCGGAGCAATTTCCCTACTTATTTCCAGGCCAATTTATTACTTTGGGATGGTGATTTATCCCGTTGTTCTTTTTTTAGAATGGATAACCGGTTTGATGCATAGACTTGTAAAAGTCCCTGATCAAGAATTGATAACAGAGGCCGAAATAAAAGAAATGATTCAATTTGGCGTAGAAAAGCAGGTTATAGAACCAGAAGAGCAGTATATTATTAACAAAGCTTTAAGGTTTAGTGATACTTCTGCAAAGGAAGTCATGGTTCCTTTTAAAAATGTTTTTTCTCTGCATGGCGGAAAAAGAATCTCACAAGCTATGGGGAAAATAATAGTCAGTGGTTTTTCACGAGTTCCAATATATAAAGCGGACAAGCGGAACATTACCGGAATAGCTATGGTAAAAGATATAGCGCGCGAGCTTTCTAAAAACAAAGGTAATACGCAACTTGAGGATGTTGCCAAAACCCCTATATATATAAATGAAAGCCTCAGGATTGATTATCTTTTCAAAATATTTCAAAAAAAGCATGTTCATATTGCGGTAGTTATAAATAAAGAAAAAAAAGCAGTTGGTATTGCAACACTCGAGGACCTTTTGGAAGAATTAGTAGGGGAGATAGAGGACGAAAGCGACTTAAGAGCAAAGCGAGGTGAAGCCGAAGAGGCGCATACGCGGTGATAGATGATGTTTTTTCTATTTTTTTCAAATTTATTTCGCCTATCGTTCCGGGCTAGCCGAAGTTGTGACGGAGTAAAGGCGGTACAATCGTGCGGAGCACACCGCCGGAACGAAGGAGCAATTTGGGAGAGCGAGCGCTAGTAATCATCTTTTCCAATAGTCAACCTTTCTCTGAATTGGATTATCTGTAAATCTTCGAACAAATCCGAAGCAGATCTTGTCGCAGCTGAGTTGGCAACCACCCGAGGTTATAGCCTTACATGTCTCATAACCAGAAACACCGGCACAGGACTCAATGAGTCCACCAAGGATGTCCTGACATTGTGGAATGCTTGTATCATAACGTATGTTATGAACTTCCCCCG
>JAZDOL010000038.1:0-2110 GCA_043798775.1 bacterium
TTATAAAAAAGTTAAATTTCTCTAGTCCCATCGCGATAAGTTTGTTTTCTGCGACATCCAAAATCCGTCGGACCGCTTTGAATTGCCCGCCGAGATTATTGGCGATAAGGCCAAATTTTTAAAACCGAATTCCGAAGTGGAAATCGTAAGTTTTCAAGATAAAACCATCAATGTCAAATTGCCCATTAAGATGGACCTTAAAGTTGTTGAAGCGCCGCCGGCAATCCGCGGCAACACGGCTCAAGGCGGCGCTAAAATTGTTATCGTAGAAACCGGCGCTCAAATCGCGGTTCCTTTATTTATAAACGAAGGCGACACAATAAGAATCAACACCCAAACCGGCGAATATACAGAACGTATAGAAAAAAGCCAATAATCAAATTATTTTTTTGGGAAAGTGTCTTCTAAAATCTTTTTCAGGCCTTCCATGTCAACGCTTTTGCGTTGTTTCCTGTCCTCCGCGGCTTTGGGCTTCCAACTCGTTTTAGAAGGTTTTTGTTTCATTTCCGCGAAACAATCCTTGCAGTAGACCGGCCGGGACGGATCGGGTTCGAACGGAATTTTAATTTCCTTATTGCAATTAACGCAAATCGCGTTAAACATTTGTTTATCCTCTGCATCCGTTGATTTGACGGAAAAGGAGGGCTTATTATCCCCCGCGGGAATTTCTTCAACGCCTGTTGCCTGCGCGATGGCTTTTTCAACTTCAGCTCTGGGGGTGCTATAGCTTTTTCTTGAATGCTCTATTATTTCATCGGCGTAGGAAATTTCCGGTTTCAATATCGGCGGTAAAGTCATTGCCGAAAACGGTCTTGAAGGCACGCCATCAATCATTAGACGCAAATAAATATTATAATTCGGCAAGTTTAATAGATCCTGGGCCACAATATTGGGGCCAAACTGTTTTTCTTCAAGAAATTCAACGTCTTCGCCGCCGGTCCTGAAAGCGACAAAAGTGCCGACATTGCCAAAGATCGCATCTTTCACTCTGGTGTTTTGATCGTGAACCAATTGCCCGATATATTGGTTGGTAATAACAAGATCCAGCCGGTATTTCCGGGCCTCGGACAATATGGTCGCGAAACTATCGGTAACAAAATTTTGGAATTCATCGACATAAAGATAAAAATCTTTGCGTTCTTCTTCCGGAATATCAACGCGGCTCATGGCGGCAAGCTGTATTTTGGTTATAAGCATGCCCCCTAAAAGTTTTGAGTTATCTTCGCCGACCCTTCCCTTGGACAAGTTCATTATAATAATTTTTCTTTCATCCATTGCTTTTCTGAAGTCAAAGGAAGAATGCGGCTGGCCGATAATATTTCTGATTACCGCGGCCGAACTGAACTGGCCGATTTTATTTTGAATGGCCGCTGTCGCCTCTTGTTCGTAACGCTGCTGGTACTTGGCGTATTCCTGGGTCCAAAATGCTTTAATAACAGGATCTTCCAATTGATCAACAACCGATTTTCTGAACATTTTGTCGGAAAACATCCTGTTGATGCCTAAGAGCGTTGATCCGGGTACCTCTAAAAGAGACAGTACCGTGTTATTCAAAATATATTCCATTCTTGCCGACCAAACATCGGGCCAAATCTTTTTAAAAACTCCCATCAAACCCGAAGCTACAAGGTGCTTTACTTCCGGATCAACTTTTTCAATAGCGTTAAAAGCTATCGGATAGGCCATGTCGGCCGGATTAAAATAAATTACATCTTCAATTCTTTCTTTAGGAATATAATTAAGCAAGTGTTCCGCCATGTCGCCATGAGGATCAATAAAGCCAACGCCGCGGCCGGCCACAATGTCGGAAACAAGCATGTTCATTAAAAGAGTGGTCTTGCCGGTGCCGGTTTGGCCTATGATGTACATATGGCGCCGTCGGTCATCCGTCTTGATGCCAAAGCGCTTTCTTTGGTTTCGAAAGTTAGTTTCCGCGAAAAATGTTATTTCATTTGACATACGTCTTGTAATACTAATTAACGAATTTCATACTAATGACACGAATGTTGATTGAATACTATATTAGTGTTATTTCGTATCCATTCGTGTATTCGTATTGGAAGTTAGCCTATTGGTAAGCTAACTGGGGGTTCGGATTTTTTGGCCTCAA
>JAZDOL010000049.1:0-8363 GCA_043798775.1 bacterium
GTGCATGGAACAGGATCATTATGATGCCGAAGCTGTTATTAGGTATCTAAAACATTTTACAGATAACCATCAAGAAGTTGATACTCCGGAAGAGATTGGAAAAGCTTTATTCGTGGCTTGCAATACCGAAGGGAAAAATAAACTTGCTCCGCCAACTGGAACCGTTATTTACCACAAAAGGGGTCCGTTTATTGAACTGGAGATAACAGATATTCGTGATTTGCATATGTTAAATGGCGGTACACAAGAGGGATCGGCCGGCGGTTTTTATGATTCAAATAGGAATTTTTATATCCGTTGGCGGGGATTGCCAAAGCATGTGGGAAATGCGCGTTTAGTTGTATATTTAAGCGGAAGCCGGGGAACGTTGGAGCACGAAGAAGGCCATTATGTTCACCGCCTGGGCGAAAGAGCAAGAGATATCGTTTATGGAACCGAATTAAAAAGAAAAGACATTGTTGAAAAACGGCTAAAGGATCTGGAAAGGCTATATAGTTTTCCTTGGAATATATCGAAGAGGAAAGAACTGGCCGGATTATATCAAGACGCCTTAAATGATTTACAGGCGGTATGTTACGA
Organism: bacterium; assembly: GCA_043798775.1. GTDB lineage: Bacteria > Patescibacteriota > Minisyncoccia > Minisyncoccales > GWA2-46-15 > CAZUEG01. The sequence goes on from JAZDOL010000049.1 coordinate 580, forward strand.
CCGGGCAATGGGAGAATTCGTGGCGTCTTTTAATGCAGGAGATTATCAATATACAAATTATCTTTACCTCGCCAGTCATTATCGGACAGATTCAAGCTATAATATGTATGACGATGTCTTTGGCAAGCGTTGGAAAAAAATTCCTGCGCCGTTAAAATCGGCAGTTGAAATAAAAAGAGAGGAGTATAACAGCATTGTTTTAGATCAAGGATCTGCGCTGAATGTTCTTGCTACTAACCTGCGGATGATGGGATTAGAGCCGGAATACCGCGGTAAGATCGGTGCGTTTCTGCTTGATTGCCCCCTTACAGAGATTAGGGCAGGTATTATAAGGGTGTTTGGCACGGAGTTTAATGTTGCGAAAACATACGCTGATCTTCAAAATAGTATTGAAATCAGCCACAGCGTTGTTAAAAATGTCGGTGCCGATATCGCGTTAATGAAACCTGCCGCAGAGAGAATCGATTACCTTGTTGATAGATTTATTCAAATAATTGAAGACAAAGTTGCCAGGCCGGTAAGAGAAGGTAATGATTTGTTTAAAGTATTTACATTGGCGCAGCCGGAGTTGGAAGCAATTGAGGCAGAAGCGAAACGGTTACGGAATCAGGCGCGGGTGATCCGGTTAGATGATACAATCAATAAATAATAAAACATTATGAATATAATTATTGCTGTTTTGTTCGGAGTATCGGCGCTTATTTTCTCCCAATGGTTTGTCAGGAGTTTACTGGGATGGCTTAATGGCCAAGTGGAAAAATCAATTCCCGACTTGAAAATAACGGCCGATAAAATGAAAGCTGAAGGCGCTGATACCGAAAATTTTGAGGAAGAAATCGCCGGTATATATTTAGTTAGGCACAAGAGAAAGCAATTATGGATATTTGCCTCAATAATCGGGGCAATGGAAACAGTATTTTTTGTGAGCGCCACTTTAGTCACCCTAATTGTTTTCTTTCCTGACCCCTTTGAAGCGATGTCAACGATTATTAAATTCGTTGCTGGCTGGCTGGCAATGAAAAGTATCGGCAGTTATCGGCAATGGACGGGAACAGTATTTGGCAGAATCTATTACTACATATTTATTATTGGATCTCTTGCAAATACCACTCTGGCGATTACCGCCGGATATATCATCTATTTCCTAATTCTAAACTTTTAGTTCCTAATTCTTAATTTCTAATTCCTAATGGCCGGCAAGCAGTACATAACCCCTAAGAAAATTATTTCGCTTTTTATCGCGATAATCGCTCTTTTTATTTCTTTATATACGGCACTTGTCAAACAAGAAGATACGCCGGTTAAAGAAAGCATTACGGGTTGTCAAAACGTTCCCGACCTTTCAGATAATAGCGAACGACTTGTTACCAAGGTGATTGATGGCGACACTTTTTTGATTGAAGGAGGATATAGCGTGCGGGTGTTGGGATTTGATGCCGACGAACGCGGTTATCCTTGCTATAACGTTGCTACCAAAAGAATGGAAGAATTAGTTCTTGATAAGGAAGTCCGATTAGAAAAGGGGCCAGACGATAAAGATCAATGGTGCCGTTATCTTCGCTATGCCCTTATCGGTGAAGATAATGTTGGTATTGTAATAGTGAGAGAAGGGCTGGCAGTTAGCCGAGCTTCTTCGGAGGGAGGTTTGTACCAGGAAGAATTTAGTGAAAGCGAAAAAGATGCTCGTGCCGAAAATATTGGTTGTAAGTGGAACGATCTCGTTACTGGCGAATCAACGGAATAGGAACCATTAAATAGTTTGTAACTGGCAAACTTATGATCTATTCGCAAAAAATCAGGGAAGCGATTGATTTCGCCGTATGGGCTCACGAGGGGCAGAAACGGAAGGATGGAAAAACGCCCTATATCGTTCACCCCTTGGCCGTTGCTTTATTATTAACTAAAGCCGGAGCAAGCGAGGAAACGGTTATCGCCGGCTTGCTTCACGACATTGTCGAGGATTGTTCAATTACCCACGAAAGGATTGAAAACGAATTTGGAAAAAAAGTTGCCAACATTGTTCAGGAAGTAACCGAGGCGCCAAAAATATTTACCTGGAAAATGCGCAAAGCCGATGTTTTGAAGAAAATTCCCAAAATGAGCAAGGAAGCATTGATGGTAAAGTCGGCGGACATCGTCCATAATCTTAATAATTTAATTTTGGGTTACTATCACGAAGGGGCAATATTTTTAAAGAGGTTTAATGCCTCGAAGACCGATTTATTTAATTACGATCGAGAATTATTTAAAGCGCTAACAACCGCATGGAGAGATAATCCGTATCTTGGCGACTTAATCGCAATTGAAAAAGAAATTAATAAAATTACCAACCGTAAAAATATACTGGAAGACGGAGAAGTGTTCCACCGGCTATTTAATCTTGCCAAAACGGCAAAAGATCCGGAAGGAGCAGTTGCCTCCTGTATCACAAAAGGAAATGAAATTATTGTCGCTTCGGCGAGCGCCGATGATGGAATCCGCCATGCCGAAGATTTGGTGATTGAAAAAGCAAAAAAAGAAGGAGTTATTATTGATAGAAAAATGATCCTCTATACGACACTCGAGCCATGCAGCTATCGCAGTCCGCAAAATAAAGTATTTGATTGCGCGACAATTATTATTAATTCGGGAATTAAAAATGTGGTATTCGCGGCCAAGGATCCGGAATATAGTAAAGATTCAAAAACCCGACTTGAAAAAGCGGGAATTAAGCGCCGTCAGGTAAAAGATAAAATATTGATCCGCGAGGCAACGATTTTATTTAATTCAACGATAAAAATTCCTTTTACATCAATGGGTTTGCCGCGGAAGAAATCACTGCCCGACGAGTAATATTAGAAATAGTTTTAATCATTAGTATGATCCAAAGAGGTATTGCCACCTTCGGTTTAGATACCGGAAAATGTCCTCCGTGGCTTTATTATCGGATGGTTAAATTGGGGCGGGAGATGGTTAGAGTGATAGTTCAGGAAGACGGTCCCGATGAGTTTATCAAGCGGATCAGCGATCCGGCGTGGTTTCAGTCGTTAGGAACGGTTCTGGCATTTGATTGGAATGCTTCCGGCTTGACGACAATTCTTACCGCCGCCTTAAAAGAAGCAATCCGCGGAGAAGAGCGTAATCTGGGAGTTTTTATTTGCGGTGGCAAGGGGAAAACATCAAGAAAAACCCCGGACGAAATAACTAATTGGGGCGAACGGCTGGCAATGTCTTACGAAAATACCAATAATCTTGTTTATAATTCAAAAATGGCGGCGAAGGTGGATAGCGCCTTGGTGCAGGACGGATTTCAGATTTATCATCACAGTTTTTTCTTTTCTAAAAACGGCGCATGGACAGTTGTCCAGCAGGGAATGAATCAGGCAAGTCAAACAGCCCGGCGCTATCACTGGTATTCAAAAAATGTAAAGGACTTGGTTGTTGAGCCTCATTCGGCAATTGAAAGCGAAATCTATTTTAAAAATGTACTGAATATGACCGCCAAATCAAGCGATAAAAGCCGTGACGTTTCCCGCGATTTGGTGTCAACGCAAGGATTTAGTACCTTAATGAAAGATATCCAGTTGTTAAGAAAATACAGCGCTCCTTTGTCGCAAATGGCAGAATATTCTTTGCCAATCGGCCAACAGCGGTTAAAGTTGAAGTTTATTAATTTGGAAAGCAAAGAGTTTACCACTCATCCGGTTGTCCGGGAAGATTTTTCTAAAAGCCGTTATTTGGAAAGGATATTGTGGCAGTTATGCGATTACAAGCCGGAAAATTACGAAAAATTATTGGCAACGAAAGGAGTGGGTCCAAAAACAATCCGCGCCTTGGCGCTGGTTAGTGAAATTATCTACGGCGCCAAGCCGTCTTATGAAGATCCGGCGCGTTACTCATTTGCCCATGGCGGAAAAGACGGTACTCCGTATCCGGTCGATTTGACAACATATGATCAAACAATATCGGCGATGAGAAAGTTTGTGGAAAAATCCAAACTGGCGATATCCGATAAGCAAAAAATAAATATTAAATTGGATACTGCCACCTACAAACGGGAAAATAATTTCAATATATAATAATCAACACCATGGGGCCTTATTGAAAACTAACAAAATGCCATTTATAAAGAATAAAGAAAATTTTATTTGTCAGAAATGCAAGAAAGAAACAATCGGTAACGGTTATACCGATCATTGCCCGCATTGCCTATGGTCAAAACATGTTGATATTAATCCCGGCGACCGCGCTTCGGATTGCGGCGGTTTAATGGAACCGATTGGTGTTAAGGTAAAAAGTGACGAATATACAATTTATTATCGATGCCAAAAATGCGGTTATCGGCATCGAGTGAAAGCAACTAAATATGATAATATAAACGAAATTATCCGACTAACTACCGAATTGCTGTATGACAACAAAAAAGATTAAAATTGCCTGGGTTGGAAAACATTTTGGCGAAGAACCACCGCTGGTGGGAAATGAAAGGCAGGGAGCTGGGGGAATATTCTTCAGTGGTTGTAATTTGCGTTGTGTATTTTGCCAAAATTACCAGATCTCCCAAGAAGATTTATTCAATCAAGAAATAACACCTGAAGGATTGGCGGAAATAATGCTTAATCTGGAGAGGCAGGGAAGCGTTAATATTGATTTGGTAACGCCGACAATTTGGTATAAACAAATAAAAGAAGCGCTGACTATTGCTAAAAAAAATGGTCTGAAAATACCGATAGTTTGGAATTCAAACGGATATGAATCGATAGAAATTATAAAAGAAATGGCCGGGCTGGTTGATATATATCTTCCAGATTTTAAATACGGGATTGAAGAAATCGGCTGGAAATATTCCAAAGTAAAACAATATCCGCAGATTGCTAAAATAGCAATTTCGGAGATGTACCGACAAGTCGGCAATTTGGAGATAAAAAATGGGCTGGCAAAAAAGGGACTCATTATCCGCCATCTGGTTATTCCTGGTAATTTGGAAAATAGTTATCGGGCGTTAGATATTATTGCCGAGATAGATAAAGATATCCATTTAAGTTTGTTAAATCAGTATTTTCCGGTCTTTAAGGCGAAAGAGTATCCCGAAATTAATCGGGAAGTTACCGAAGAAGAATTCGAAAAAATACAGGATTATGCTTTAAGGCTGGGATTTGAAAACGGCTGGATCCAAACCGACCGCAGTTCCGAAACCTTCCTTCCTGATTTTAAAAAATCGAATCCGTTTATTTAATCTTGGCAGCGCCACAGTGACGGAGGTCTTACCTCTGTCGGTCAACCATGTTCAACCCCGTAGGCCGAAGGTGCTGAGCGGTTAGCGAAGTGCCGAAAGTGCTGAGCGGTTAGCGAAGCATTGACCGGTGGGCGGCTGCGGTTTGGTGAAAACCGGTAAATCAGATAAGATAGACAATATCAATAATTAAAAAATGATGTTCTATAATCCTCGAAGAGTAAAAAATAAGTTTGACCCGAATTCCAAAGAGCCATTCCGTCTTAGCCGGTCAAGAATTGATACGTTCATAAAGTGTTCGCGCTGTTTTTATTTAGATCGCCGGCTGGGAATCGAACAGCCACCGTCGTTTCCATTCAACCTAAACAACGCCGTTGACGCGCTATTAAAAAAAGAATTCGATATCCACCGCGCAAAAAAAACCGCTCATCCGTTAATGAAAGAGTATAAAATTAAAGCCGTTCCCTTTGCTCATGAAAAAATGGAGGAGTGGCGCGATGCCAAATTCCGGGGGATTACTTATCTTCATGAACCGACTAATTTACTAATCACCGGTGGGATAGACGATGTGTGGATTAATGAAAAAAAAGAATTACACATTGTTGACTACAAGGCGACATCAAAGAATAGCGAGGTTTCCATAGATGCCGATTGGCAAATAGGATATAAAAGGCAGGTAGAAATATACCAGTGGCTTTTCAGAAAGAACGGCTTTAAAGTTTCCGATATAGCTTACTTTGTATATTGCAACGGCGACGCCGATAAGGAGGCGTTCGATGGCAAGTTGGAGTTTAAAATAAAAGTTATTCCCTATAAAGGAGATGATAGTTGGATAGAAGAAACTATAATCGAGTTATATAAAACATTAATGAAAAACACGATACCCCCAGCAGATTCAGAGTGTGATTATTGCCGTTATCGCCGGGCGGTTAACGAAGCCGAAGAAAATTACTAATTTATGAAAGGAGATAAAACAGAAAAAAACGGTATCTATTGTATTCGAAAATAAGTATTAAATTGATAAAATGTAACCGCTCCCCAATAGGGCGGTTTTTTGATACAATACCCATGTAGTTATCAACGAGACCCGGCGACGTTGTAAAATATATGCCCAAAAGAAATTTACAAATAGCTAACGGGGAATTTTATCATATCGTAAAACGAGGAATCGAAGAGCGGAACATATTCCTCGATCAAGAAGACCGTTACCGTTTTTTAAATAGCGTATTGGTTTTTAATGATAAAGCGCCGGTGCCGTGGATGTCTCGCGCCTTTTGGCACCAACGAGACCCGGCGACGTTGCTAACTACGGGATATATACCTCAGTTGCCACTTGTTGAAATCCACGCCTTTGCCCTGATGACAAATCATTTTCATTTACTCGTTCGTCAGATAATGGATAATGGAATAGCGACTCTAATGCAAAAACTTGGCGGTTACTCCTATTATTTTAATAAGAAAAATAATCGGACGGGGACCTTATTTCAAGATCGATATCGTACTGTTTTGATCAAGACCGAAGAACAACTCAAGAATACTTTCAATTATATTCACACCAACCCCATCTCGTTAATCGAGTCCGAATGGAAAAAAGGTATTATCGGGGATGTTGGACATGCCGATAATTTTTTAAGAAAAGAATATGCATGGTCAAGCTACAGGGATTATTTAGGAGAATCAAATTTTCCGACATTAGTTCATACAGACTTTTTTATGAATTTGTATGGCAACAAAGAAGCAATCAAAGAAGATACAGATTCGTGGATTAAATATAAAATAAACATCGAGTCAGAGTTATCAACGTCGCCGGGTCTCGTTGATGAGTATTTAATAGAATAACAGAATGACCAAGAAGAACATTGATTATAGGTTTCTGGAACTTTACCGGCGGTTGAACGCCGAACAAAAAAAAGGCGGTCGATACGATCGAGGGTCCGGTAATGGTAATTGCCGGCCCGGGGACGGGGAAAACCGCCGTTCTAACTCTGCGAATCGCCAATATCTTAAGAAAAACCGACATTCCGCCGGAAGCGATTTTGGCGTTAACATTCACCGAGTCGGGGGCGATGGCGATTAAAAAGCGGTTAGCGGAAATTATCGGGACGCCGGCGTATTCCGTTGCCATTAAAACATTTCATGGATTTTGTAACGATATCATCAAAAGCCACCCCGAGGACTTCGAGATGATAATCGGATCGGAAAATATTGCTGATGCCGAGAAAGTATTAATAGTTCTGGACATCATTAAGCAAAACCCCCTGAAGGAGCTGAAGCCGTTTGGCGATAACGAATACTACTTAAAACCGATTATTAAAGATATCAGCGATTTAAAGCGAGAGGGGATTTCCGTTAAACAATTCACTGATATCGTCAAAAAAGAATTTATTCAATTTGACAAAATAAAAGATCTCCGGCACAAAAAAGGCGTTTATAAGGGGCGGGTAAGGGGCGTATATCAAAAACGATTGAGGATGCTAAAAAAGAACGAGGAATTGGCAGTTATTTATCAGAAATACCAGGAAATGCTAATAAAGATGCGTCGGTATGATTATGACGATATGATTATTGAGGT
>JAZDOL010000021.1:0-2110 GCA_043798775.1 bacterium
GAAGGCGCTTTAGCGCTCGCCCTAAAACTTACGGAACAAGATTGGCGCAGCGCCTATCCGGGAAATGATCCGGCAGGCGCCGGAGAAGGACTTTCGTCTTTTATGAGAGCGATTGAAAAAAATTTGGAAAGCTCCAAAAAAAATGTATTGGACTAATTGTGTATAAAAATAATTCCCGCGTTTTTTAATGCCTGTTATACTTAAAATATGATTAATTTGTATCCTTCAAAGAAAACTCCGATTTTTAACGTGGCGTTTTTAAGCGCTTTGGTTATTATCGGTGTTTTTGTTTCTTTCGATTTTGGAAAAACAGAATCGATTAATATTTCCAAAATCAATCAATGGACAGAATCAACCGGCGCCGGAATTTCCGTTCCGGCCTGTAATTCTGCCAGTCCGCCGATTTCCATGAGTTGCAATCCCGATGGAACGGTGGCAGTGACTTATAATTGGGATTTAACCGGTGTTCCCGTGGTGAACGCCGCAAGTTATTGGTTTGGATTTTATTCGTATCAGGTTTGGTATAATTATGTTGGAGGGGGAGATGTTATTCGCTGGATAACGGATCAACCTATTGGCAGTAATTCTTTTAATGTCAGCGCAAATCATGCCTATTGGTATTATGATTATATTCTTAGTAATATGGTAGAGCATATAGATCTTTATAGTTTTACCACGCCAAATTGTGTTTCCACGACGGCTCCCGCAATTGACAATGTTACGATAAATCCAAGCCCTATTATTGCGGACAATTCAACGCAATATACGATTATGGTAACCGCTTCCGATCCTGATGGCGGAGCCGATGTTAAAAGCGAATATACCATGGTTAATTATCAGGGAGTCAACGCCGGAATATATCGCGGTTATGTCGGATGGTCCGATCAGGGTTTCCCTTATTGGGACAACAATTTTAAACCCGGGTCTTATATGGCTTGTAATGGAGGCGGTTCAGGAGCTATTTATACCAGAACCGATGGCCAATTGCCGTATGGAAGTGAATATATAAATCTAGTTTCTTGTGGCACAACAGTGTCGGGCAATCAAAGATATGTTACTTTCGTTGTTTCCTTTAATTCCAATTTCACATCGCCGACAGATAACAACACTCTTTCCGGTTGGGTGATGGATAATTCCGGTCAGATAGACGTTACCGCTCAAGCAACCGGTGGTTGGAAGCCGTTTAGTACATTTTCACTTGCCCCTCCCGTCGCTCCTCCGTCGAGTTTTTTATTAACGCCTCAAACTCTTGGCGGTGGTGGGATTCTAACCTCGCCTTCAGCTTGTAATTCCGCGATGCTGTCTTGGACAGCTTCAACCGGCGCGACGGGATACAGAATTCTCCGAGGATCTTCAAGAATGGATATTTCTTCCGGAGAGCCCCAACCATACACCGCTTTAAATTATACCGACAGCACAGTCGTTCAAAATACCAGCTATTTGTATCAAATAGAGGCATGGAATTCCGGCGGAACCACACGTTCAAATGCTGTTACTGTTACAACTCCGTATTGTCCGCCGATAGTTGACTTATCGGCCAGTCCAATGTTTATTTCAGCACATACTGCTTCCGCTATTTCTTGGAACTCAACTTATGCCACATCGTGTTGGGTTGATGCGGGTTGGTACGATATTGAGGAAAATCAAAATTATTATGTCAGATTTGCCAACGGTCTTTCCGGCGTCAATGTGTCGACCGGGAATCTCGTTTATTCAACAAGGTACACCGCAACTTGCACTGGGCCTGGCGGTTCCGGTACCGACATCGCCACAGTGACGATTTTGGGTTCTCCCGGGTGGAAAGAAATCATTCCCCGTTGATCTTTAAGCGTCAGCCTTTGGCGACAACCAATCCATAAATTTCTTTAACGCCGGCTTGTTTTAAAAATTTTGCCGCTTCTTCAAGAGTTGCTCCGCTTGTTGAAACGTCATCAATCAAAACGACTTTATTCGGGAACGATTTAAGTTGGAGTTCTCCGCCAAAGGCGGATCCGCCTTTGGCGGAAAAAATTCCGGAACCGTTTTCTTTTCTCGCTTCCCAATCGGCGATTTCCGCTTGGGGGCTGTTGAGTTTTGTTCGCTTCGGTCAAGTGACAACCGGACAGTGCAA
>JAZDOL010000040.1:0-6638 GCA_043798775.1 bacterium
TTGAAAATTGTTTTGCTTTGATGTTTGGCTTAACGCCAAACGGTGGAAACGCTTCGCTACGGCTCGGGCGTGGCGGAATTCCTCCCCCCAACCCCCTCCTTCCGCCACGCCCTCGCTTGGACTACTCTTTTTTTCGGTGGAATTGGAGGCTGTGCCAATTTCATTGGCGCGCCGCCTTAAATTTTAAATTTCATAGTCCTTTCCTATCCAGAAATAGCAGGCGAAGTCTTACATTTGTTGAGTTATTTTAAGGCCTCCAATCTTTTCACTCGTTCCTCCATGGGCGGATGGGTTGAAAAAAGCGACATCAGAAACGATGGCTTAAAAGGGTTGACAATAAAAAGATGGGCGGTAGCTTCGTATTTCGGCTCGCCGGCTAGCGGGTGGGCACGGGAATAGCTGTGCAGTTTTTTAAGCGCGCTTGCTAAACTCTTCGGATCGTTTGAGATGTCCGCGCCGGTTTCGTCTGCAAGATACTCGCGCGAGCGCGAAATGGCAAGATGAAGCAAGGTGGCGATAATAGGAGTAAGAATCAAAAGCGCGATCATGCCCAGGGCATTGCCGCCGCCTCTTGAATCGTCGCGCGAGCCGCCACCGAACATTCCGGCAAAATAAGCCATCTGGGCGAGATACGAAATGGCGCCGGCAAGTGTCGCGGCAATACTTGAAATCAAGATGTCTTTATTTTTGATATGAGATAGTTCGTGAGCCAAAACGCCGCGCAACTCTTCCTCATTCAGCAATTTAAGAATGCCACTAGTGACCGCCACGACCGCGTGATGTTCGTTTCTGCCGGTGGCAAAAGCGTTGGGAACGGACAAATCCACCAAATATAGCTTTGGTTTTGGAAGTTTTGCTTTTTGCGCCAGCTCTTCGATGATAGTGTGAAATCGCAGGTTGTCTTTTGGTGCGATTTCTTTTGCGCGATACATAGCAAGGACGATTTTATCGGAGAACCAATATGAACCGAGATTCATGACTGCCGAAATAATCAAGGCGATAAACGCGCCCTGCTGGCCGCCAAAATAGTATCCGACGCCAAGAACCAAAGCGGTTAGTCCTGCTAAAAATAAAGTTGTTTTAAGCTTTATCATAATTTTATGATAGCGGAAAAATGCCTAATTATCAATATCCAGCCGCAAGCGGGATGATAAAAGAAATAAGTATTAAGAGCACGATAATAATCGTGATGACTCTCTTAATTTTATTGTGGTTGTCGTTAGGCATGGATTATTAAAATTGAAAATACCAAAATAATACATTAGTCGTTAAGATGTTCCTTTTTAAGTGTTGCCTCTATATCTTTATAAGTCGCATGCTCCATTTGCTCTTTTGAAATTTTTGGTCGGCGCTTGTATTTTAGGTATTCAATAAACATCGGCAAAAGTGAAAAAGCGATAATCGCAAAAATCGCATACTCAAAATTCGCTTTTATGAACGAAAGTCCGCCTAAATAAAAACCGGCAAAAACTAAAGATGTAACCCAGATAAAGCCACCGAAAATATTATAAAAAAGGAAAGTACCATAATGCATTTTACCGACACCGGCGACAAACGGGGCAAAGGTGCGGATAATTGGCAAAAATCTGGCGATAATAATAGTTTTGCCCCCATATTTTTCATAAAATTCTCGGGTTTTTTCCAAATACTCTTTTTTAAAAAATCGAGAATTTTCTTTGCTAAAGACCTTAGGACCAATGTAATGTCCAATCCAATAATTCACCGTGTCTCCTAGAATCGCCGCGATCAACAAAGTAAAATACGAAATCCAAATGTTAAGCAGACTGCCGCCAGCTAGCGTTCCAACCGCAAAAAGAAGTGAATCTCCAGGCAGAAATGGTGTCACCACCAAACCGGTTTCGGCAAAAACAATGGCAAACAACATTACATATGTCCAACCTCCGAAAAAAACGATTAAATCGGCTAAGTGTTTATCAATATGTAAAATAAAATCAAAAATTTCCATGTTATTGTTGATTAATAATAAGAAAGCCAACATACCCGATATAAACCATAACCATGAACGCGCCTTGCCATCTTTCCACCGTATGTTTTTTGCCAACAAACATTATTGCAAACAGTATTAAACTGGCGAAAACAGTCATGAGTATATCTGTCGCAGAATTAGTACTAAACGGGAGCGGACGAATAATAGAACTAACACCCAGAATCCAAAAAATATTAAAGATACTTGAACCAACTACATTACCAATGGCAATGTCCGTTTGTTTTTTATATGCCGCAATCGCGGAAGTCGCCAGTTCTGGCAAAGATGTCCCCACCGCCACGATTGTGAGACCCATCAATGATTGACTTACGTTAAAAAGCTCGGCGATTTTCACCGCGCCGTCCACAATCCATTTACCGCCAATAATCAATGCTACCAACCCCCCAATAATATATAAAAAAGATTTTAAGTAGTCGTGCTGCTTAATACTCGTGTCATCAGCCTCGCCACTGATTTTGGCAATGCCAAAGGTGTAATAAAGAAAAATAATAAAAAAGGCGATTAAGACAATACCATCTATTCTGGTCAGTCCGGAAAATCCGGCGCCGTCAATCAGTATATCATTGGCCATGACCCCAAGAATAATAGCCGCCAGCAAACTTAATGGAATTTCTTTCCATACGGTATTTTTCTTTGTCGCCAGTGGATAGATAATCGCGGATATACCCAAAATTAGTAAAATATTGGCGATATTGCTTCCTAAAATATTGCCAATGGCGATGTCAGTATTGCCTCTCGCGCTGGCAAAAATGTTCACAATCAACTCCGGCATTGATGTGCCGAAAGCGACGATAGTTAAGCCAATAACAATTGCGGAAATGTTAAGTTTTTTGGCGATTGAAGACGCTCCATCAACAAGCAAATCAGCACCTTTGATTAGAAGTATGAAACCGATTATGAAAAGGATGTATGTAAGCATAATTATAATTTTTCAATCTCTTTTAAATCTTTGTCTGGCAAATAGAGGATTATAAGGCCAACAATAATACCGCCGAGCGCCGTCCAAGTATGACTGCCGTCAAAAAACCATTTATCAAGTCCATCCAATACATACCAGATACCGCGCCAGATCAGCACGAGGCCGATGATGATAGAGATATTTTTCGCCAGATATTGCAATGTGATTTTGTGTTTTGGCATAGTTTTTTTAATTTAAACTGCAAGTAAACGCCGTTAAAAAATTATTCATTAATCCATTTTAACTGAAATTCTACTTCTTCAGTTTTTCCTTCTTTCTCATGTTCAATGTTTATAACCGCATTTTTGGGAACAACAATTTTCTTGCCGGCTATTTGTATAGAGAATCTCCTATCGTTTTCTATGGAATCCACCAATCGCCTAAGCTTTTCTACAAACTGTTTTTTGGTATAATTTTTTTCAATATCTCTTTTCATATAGATAAATTAAGAAAATAAAATTAATACTGATTATACCCGAGCTTTAGCCTCTCGCGCGATGAATAATTTTTTCCCTATTTCGTATGCTGTCAAACTCGCCAGCGCGTAGACCAAAAGGACCAGCCACTCTTTGATTCCTAGCGGCACGGTATGCAGGATCTTATTTAAAAATGGCACATACACAGCGGCAATAATCATCAAGAATCCGAAAATAGTTGACCAGTTTATTAACTGATTTTTAAAAGGGTTGTAACTGATTATTGATTGCGTTAAACCGCGAACAGAGAAAATGTAGAAGCGCGAAGCGATACCGAGTCCGACAAAAGCAATTGTTTGAGCATAGGCCGCGTCACCCGAAACATTGTAGAAATAATAGAAAATCCCGAAAAGAAGCGTATCTGTAATAGCAATGACTAGAGCTAATAATTTTTTGAGATTTTTATTTAAAATAGCTTCCTCTTTTTTTCTTGGCAATCGAGACATCACGTCCTTGTTGACCGGGTCAAAAGCCAAAGCCATTGACGGCAAAGAATCTTCAATCATTTTTATCCAAAGTATTTGCACCGGTAAAAGCGCCAAAGGTAGACCTAATATCAAAGAAAAACCGATAAGAATCACTTCCGTAAAAGAATTGGAAAGAAGATAGATAATAACTTTGCGAATGTTGTCAAAAGTGCCACGTCCTCGTTCAACCGCGCTGACAATAGTTTTAAAATTATCATCCAATAAAACCAAATCCGCAGTTTCCTTGGCCACATCCGTGCCCGAGCCAACCGCTACGCCGATGTCGGCTTTTTTCAGGGCGGGTGCGTCATTAACGCCGTCTCCGGTCATAGCTACAATTTCGCCATTTTGTTGAAGCGCGGTGACAATTCTAATTTTGTGTCGCGGTTCCACTCGCGCGAAAATAGTTATGTTGTTAATGATGGATTTTAATTTTTCATCCGAAATACTATCCAACTCCACGCCCTCCATGACATTGCTTTGAGAAATATGTAAGTCCAGATCCTTGGCAATGGCCATGGTCGTAAGCTTGTGATCGCCGGTAATAATCACCGGTCGGATGCCGGCACTCTGACAAAGCCTGACAGTTTCCTTGGCCTCTGGGCGCAATGGATCTTTAAGCGCGATTAGCCCAACATAGACAAAATCACGCAGATTGCCGGGAACATTTTTTTCATAATCACCCAAAGAGCTTTCTCGTCTGTAGCCAGCCACGATTACCCGCAAGCCGGAAGAGGTCATTTGGTCACATTGCTTTTGGATATTGTTCTTCTTTTCCACGGATAATTTTTCTTCTTGTCCCTCAACATCAACGGCAGTCATAAACGGCAAGACCATTTCCGGAGCGCCCTTAATATAGGATATAAAATGTCCCTCGCCGGTCCTGTGCCCGGTTACCATATACTTATTTTCTGAATCAAAGGGTAATTCAAAAACTCGATGAAATTGTTCTCGCAGATTTTCTTGATGAAGACCGGCGGCTCTGCCAGCAAGTAAAAGAGCTTTCTCGGTGGGGTTGCCGACAATTTTCCAATCGTGGATTGCGTCATCCGGATTTTCTATAATAGCGTTGTTGCACAAGAGCCCGATTTTTAAAGCTGTGATGTGACTGGCGTCTCCATCAGGTTCAAGACTTTCGGAAAAAACATGCCCATCATGTGAGATTCGTCTGGCTTGAGTGATTATTTCCGCCACCCGCATTTCGCCTTGCGTCAAAGTACCTGTCTTATCCGAACAGATAACGGAAACCGACCCCAGTGTTTCGGTTGCCAGCATTTTTCGAACCAAGCCTTTTTGACCGGCCAATCTCTGCATACCAATAGCCAGAACAACGGTCATGGCCGGGAGCAATCCTTCCGGCACCGCTGCCACAATCATAGCTACTGACATCATGAACATTTCAAAAAGAGGTTTTCCGAGCGCAATACCCAGTCCGAAAATTCCCGCATTAATGACTATCAATGCAATGCCGATAAACTTGCCGAAATGTATCATTTGCTTTTGCAGCGGAGTCGCACCTTCTTCAGTTTCGTGCACCAGACTGGCGATATTGCCGATTTCTGTTTTTGTTCCGGTGGCAGTTACCACCGCCTTGCCGTTGCCGCGCGAAACTATTGTTCCCTGATACACCATATTTTTTCTGTCAGCCATGGCAGTATCCGGAAAAACGGGCAGTACGTTTTTTTCAATTGGCAAAGATTCGCCCGTGAGAGACGCTTCAATTACTTCCAGATCCTTTCCTTCAATTATTCTGGCATCAGCTGGAACTTTGTCACCCGAGCTTAATAAAATAATATCTCCGGGAACCAACTCTTCCTGAGCAACAATCGTTTCTTTTCCATTTCGGATTACCTTCGCCTTGTAAGTAATGAGCTGTTTAAGGCGTGAAAGTGCATTATTGGCTTTATATTCCTGCAAAAACCCCACCACGGTACTGATCATTACTACTGCAAAAATAATCCAGCCATCGGTATAGTGTTTGGTGGCAAAGCTGATGATAAGCGCAAAAAACAGAATATAAATCAGAGGATTTTTGAATTGACGGAAGAAAAGTGAGACCGGAGAAAACTTTTTTGTATCCGGAAGCTTGTTTAATCCGTGGGTGTTTAAACGCGAAGAGGCCTCTTTTGAGGATAATCCGTGCTCATCAACACAGAGCTCTTGTAATACTTGTTTTGTAGATAATTGATGGTAGTGGTTCATAAATATTGAAATGTGATTTTGCATTTTGACAAATCTTTACTTAATCAAGTGATCAACGCCGACTTCAAGCGCCTTGGCGATCTTGGTTAGAGTTTCAATGGTTGGGTTTGTATTTACTCCGTTTTCAACCTTAACAATGGTATTGAGCGACAAATCAGCAAGGCGGGCAATCTTTTCAAGAGATAGACCCTTTTTTGCTCGTAGCTTCTTTAAGTTATCCGCAATTTTATTGTTTGACATATCTTTTCTAATTGTATAACATTATAGTATATAGAATATAATATAAAGCATTCTTTCTTGATACTATAATGATAACTAATTTTTCAAAAATTGTAAATGAATCTTTAGGGAGTTCCTTTCCGTTGCCCGCGCACGGGAGGGTTGGGGCAAGGGCAACATCTCTTTTGGCAATAGTCCAAACCTTATTTATATAGTTTAATATAAAATAATTTTGAAGTAAATGGATATAAAATGATCCTCTCTCGGTAAGAATAATCTCATCTTTTGTTTCCTTGCATAACCCCATT
>JAZDOL010000032.1:0-4363 GCA_043798775.1 bacterium
CGGTTCATGTGGACGGATCGTCGCTATCGCTAAAAAAAAATATAAAGTTAACGAAGAAAATCGTTAACATGGTCAAGGATAAGGAAACTATTGTTGAGGGCGAAGTCGGACATATACCTGGAGGCAGCGAGGTTCACAAAGAGCGTTTATTTCTAGACAAAAAAGAGTATACCGACCCCCAGGTTGCGTTAGAGTTTGTAAACAAAACTGGTGTCGATTCGCTGGCAATATTAATTGGTAATGTTCACGGGATATACCAGAAAATGCCGGAGATTGATCATGATCGATTGGTGAGTATTCGCAAAACGGTAAAGCAGTATCTTGTGTTCCACGGCGGGTCTGGTTTTAGTGAAGAGGAGATTGAAAAAGTAATTAAAGAGGGGATTGTAAAAATAAATATTAATACCGAATTAAGGGTTGCGTGGAAGGAGGCGACTTGGAAGGCAATAAATAATAATCGAAACGAATTTAAACCCTATAAAATTTTAGAAGGGGTGCCAGAAAAGGTGGCCGAAGTCGTGGCCTCAAAAATAAAGCTTTTTAGAAGCCAAAATAAGGTGTAGTTAAAAATATTAAAGAGGACAAATGTTACAATAATAATATGAAAATTATTCACGAGAAAAATAAATGTATCGGCTGTGGCGCGTGCGTGGCGCTTTGTCCAAAAATGTTCGAGATGGACGAAAGTGGAATGGCGCATCTCTTAAATTCTACAGTCAATGCGGATACAAAAAATTACGAATTAGAGACAGACGCATTGGCGTGCGCGAAAGAAGCCGCCGATTCTTGCCCGATAGAAATTATTCATGTTATTGAAAAATGAGAATTGTTATTAATTTAACCTTATGATCACAATATCTGTTAAAATACGCGCGACAACGGGAAAGAAAGTAAAATTTTTACGCGAGAAGGGAATCATTCCAGCGGTTATTTATGGACCGCAAACCAAACCATTATCTCTAGAGGTAGATTTAAAAGAGTTTCAAAAGGCATACAGCGAAGTTGGAGAGAACGCTCTCGCAAGCATAGAATTTGATCAAGAAGGCAAGAAGGTAACCGAGTTGGTCTTGATTCATGAAGTAAAGCTTGACCCCATATCGTTAATTGCCCAGCATGTTGATTTCTATAAACCCAACCTGGAAGAGGAGGTGACGGTGGCAATTCCGGTGGAGTTTATCGGCGAAGCGCCGGCGGTAAAAGATCTAGGAGGAACTCTTGTGAAGAATCTTGCCGAACTAGAGGTAAAAGCAAGACCGCAATTATTGCCCAAAGAAATTACTATTGACATTTCGTTGCTTAGAACTTTCGAGGATCACATTCTTGTTAAGGACATGAAGTTAATAGAAGGCGTAAAGTTTTTACAAGATCCTGACGAATTCATTGTTTTTGTTTCTCGTCCGGAAAATATTGAAGAAGAATTAAAGAGACCGATTGAAGAGAAAGTAGAAGAAGTAGAAAAAGTAAAGAATAAAAAAGAATCAGCCAATAAAGATGAAGAAGAGTAAACTTACGAATTTAATTATTACTCTACTTATTACGGTGGCAATCATATTGCCGCCGTTTACGGCGTATTCAGTAACCCAGCTATCTACTAGGGAACAGGAACGGATAGAGCTGGAACAGGCACTAAAGGACTTAGAAGCGCAGATCACCAAATACGAACAAGATATTAATCTGACGCAAAAGGAGAAAAATACGCTTTTAAACCAGATTTCTCTGCTTAAAAAGAAGGTGGAAAAACTGAATCTACAGATCGGTCAAGCAAATGTCATGATTAAGGATCTGGGCTTGCAGATTATTGATACTGGCGAGTCGATAGTAAAAACAACAACAAAGATTAACGAGGTTAGGGTGAAATTATCTTCCTTGCTACAATCGATGTATGAGGAGGGTCAGAAATCGACCGTAGAAATTATATTCAGCGAGACAGATTTTTCCAATTACTTCGATAACGTTATGGCGCTGGAGGCGGTAAGCGGAAAAAGCCACCGGTTGCTTGATGATATAAAAAATTTAAAAACCGACCTGGAAAGTCAAAAAATTGAGCTTGGCAGTGAGAAGCAAGATTTAGAGAAAGTTAAGCAAGTACAAACTTTACAGAAAACAGAAAGCGAAGCAATTAAGAGAGAACAAGAGAATCTTTTGGCAGTTACAAAGGGGAAGGAATCCGAATATCAAAAAATGTTAGCCGAAAGCAAGAAGAAAGCGACAGAGATTCGTTCGCGAATATTTGCTCTTGCGGGAATTCCCCAGGCGCCGACATTTGGGGAAGCGTTAGATATCGCCCGTTATGTTGAAGGCGCTACTGGCGTTCGAGCAGAATTTTTGTTGGCGATTTTAACACAAGAATCGAATTTAGGAAAAAATGTTGGCCAATGTTATTTATCAAATACCACTACCGGCGACGGAACAAGCGTGAAAACGGGAAAGGTTATTAATAAAGTTATGAAGCCGGGAACAAACATCGTTGCTTTTCTTTCGATAACAAAAGAATTGGGAAGAGATCCGTTTAAAACGGTTGTTTCTTGCCCAATGAGTTATGGGTGGGGAGGGGCAATGGGACCGGCGCAATTTATTCCGGCAACATGGGATTATTACCGTAGTAAAGTAAAGGCGACTACCGGGTCATCTGATCCGTGGAATATTCGCGACGCATTTGTGGGAGCGGCGTATTATTTGAAAGACAAACACGCCGACACTCAACTATATAATGACGAATGGAAAGCGGCAATCAGCTACTTTGCCGGATCGCCGAACCTTACATATCGATTCTATGGCGATTCAGTAATGGCAATTGCTAAAAAATACGAAGCCGACATAAAAACCCTCGAAAGCGGGCAAATTACTCCACCTCTAGTTGTGAGAGCGCCGTAATAATCGGCTCAATATCACCTTCGAGAATATTTTCCAAGTGATGCCAACTCTTTTTTATTCGATGATCGGTTAGGCGATCTTGCGGGTAATTATAAGTGCGAATTTTTTCTGCCCTCTGCGCTGTGCCAATTTGTGAATTTCTGTCAGAACCCATCGAATTCCTGGCGTTCTCTTCTTGTTTTTCTAAAACCCTAGCCATTAATATTCCCATCGCTGTTTCGCGGTTATCGAGCTGACTACGCTCTCTTTGAGAAGCAACAACAACTCCCGTGGGAAGGTGAGTGATTCTTACCGCGGTTTCTCTTTTATTTACATTTTGCCCTCCGGGGCCAGACGAACGGAAAAAATCAATCCTCAAATCATCGGGGCGAAAACGCATCTCTGTCGGACTTGGTTTTTTAAGAACTGCCACCGATGCGGTAGAGGTATGAATTCGTCCGGCTTTTTCGGTCTCGGGAATTCGCTGAACGCGATGGACACCGCCTTCGTATTTCAATAAATTCCATAAATTGGCGTGATCGATACTGGCCGTTCCTGGAGTTAGTTCAAAAACTATTTCCTTATACCCGCCGATTTCGCAGGGATTAGAGTCTAATATTCTTACCCCCCACTTGGAAATTTTAGCAAAGTTGGTATACATTTTGTATAAATCGGCAACAAATAACGCCGCTTCGTCGCCTCCAGTTCCGGCGCGAATTTCTAAGATTACCGATTGCCGTTCTTGATTGGGATTGTCGCCAGCCAATAATCCTTTTAGTTCCTGTTCTGTTTTTGACAGTTTTTCCTGAATTTGGGCAATCTCCATATTCGCCAAAGAAACAAGTTCCGGGTCGTCATTTAGGGCGATAATCGAGTGGTTTTCTTCTATTCGCGCTTTTAATTCATCAACTTCTTTTCCCTTGTCAACAATTTTTTCCAGAGCGCTTTTTTTCTTGGAAAGTTCTTCGAATCGTTCCCAATCAGAAATCAGCTCCGGATTAGTGAGCTGATTTAAAATGTTTTCATATTCCTGCCTGACATCTTCGATATTAGGCATAATCCAAGGATTAAGAAGATAAATAATCGGTTACTTTTTCTTTGGCTTATCTTCTTTTTTTGCCAATCGTTTGCGGTATTTATCAACCATTCCCAGGGCGTCAATTACCTTGTCCTTTCCGGTATAGAATGGATGACAGCTGGAACAAACCTCGGTCTCGACCAGTTCTTTTGTTGAACCGATAATCATTACATTTCCGCAAGCGCATCGAGTTGTTGCTTTAGGATAGTATTTTGGATGGATTTCTTTTTTCATGCTTTTATAATCATTCTAATAGCCAGATTCTATCATAATTCGTTCAAAATACAACACATAGTCTTGTACAATACAACATGAGCATGAAATAAAGAGTGTTTCTATCGCAAGATGAGCATGAATAAGCTTGTTGCGAAAAAAAGGTGTGAACCGTTATCATTGAAGCTGTATGACCATTTCAATGGACGATTCACACAT
>JAZDOL010000053.1:0-2943 GCA_043798775.1 bacterium
TTACAAGTGCGATACGGAAAAATTTTTCTTAAAGCGCGTAGAACTTTTCGAAGTTCTTTACCGTTTGTGAATGGTCCAAAAGAAGTTGTCATTCTGAGTCCCGCGTAGCGGGACGAAGAATCTCCGACTTTATGTCGGCCCGCATTCGCCCGCTTCGCTTTCGCTTCAGCGAGGCGAGCGGGAGATTCCTCTCCGCCAACTGGCGGATCGGAATGACGCAATAATTCTGTATGGTGGACTATGCGAATTTTCGGCCATTCGTCATCGCTAAACGTTACCCAAAAATAGCTTTTATCGTCCCGCCATTGGATATTGTAGCGGGGCTGGTATTTTTTAATTAAATCGTTTTCCAACAGGAAGGCCTGTTTTTCATCATCAGTTTCAATCCAGTCAATATCAGCGATTTTATCTCGCCACCCCGCACCAGAAAGCCCGAAGTGCATTTTTGGAGGACGGGGCTTTCGGTGCGGGATTTCGCTCCGCGCACCAGCGAGCAAGAAATATTGCAGGTCTGGAGCTTTGGTCGCTGGTGCGCGGAGCTCAAAACGGTTGCTTATGCGGTTTTTTAAACTAGCAGCTTTGCCAATATAAAGAATCTGGCCAGAATCATCTTTAAAGAGATAAACCCCCGCACCTTTTGGCAGGGTATTAAATTTATCACGGAGGATTAAATTTTTTTTGTTAATTTTCATTGAAAGATTAGATTCTTTTAAGGTGTATGGGTAAACGTCGGGCTTTTGGGGAAGATTTTTGATTGTTTTTTTAATTTTTTTCATTTTCCATTATAGATTAGCGCGAGAGATGAATAATATCAATAATTCGAAGATTATATTATTTATAAATATAAATTTTGACATTTTGTCAAAGCTGGTCTATTATAAAAAATGTTCATACAAAATTTATTTATAGGTAAAAAGAAGGTGAAAAGCTTTAGTAAAATTGGCTGTTTTTTAGTTGGTTTATAAAGAATAAAAACCTCAAACAAGGAGAATTTCTTATGGAAACATCTGAATTAAAAAAACGAATCGTTGTTGTAGGCGGTGCCGGCGGTATCGGCCAAGCCGTGGTGCGGCGATATGTTGATGCGGGTGAGTCAGTTATAATAATTGACAAAAATACGCTGGCGGAAAAAATCAGCGGTGCCGTCGAAAAACTGACCGCTGATGTGACTAAAATAGACGACATTAAGCGCATCGCGGAAATTTTTAAAACACGCGGGATATTAGTTAGCCATCTTGTGAGCCTTGCCGGAGGCATGGTGCCTGCCGAGTGGCCGAAAGATATTCGCGACCTTTCCGATGATGCGATTAATGATTCAATATGTCTTAACCTCACTAGCCACTTATGGCTAGTGAAACATCTTATGAAAGACAGCGCGAATAACGCGGGCGATCGCAGCATAGTTTTTGTTTCATCAATTAATGCGCTAAAGGGTTTTGGTCTTAGCGCTTATAGTGCGGCCAAAGCTGGACTTTTAGGCGCAGCGCATGAGCTAGCCTGCAGCCTTGGGCCTTGCGGTATACGGGTGAATGTCATTTTACCGGGCACCGTGCCAACTCCAAATACGAGAAAAGAGCCAAAAAATTTCAACGCTCTCTTGAAGACGACCACTCTTGGACGCTTCGCGTCGCCTGAAGATATTGCGGCGGGCTGTTATTTTCTGACGCACATGACCAATGTCATCACCGGTCAGGAAATCGTCATTGATGCGGGTCAGACGGTTAAGGGAATTGATTAAAAAATAAAAAGTTTAGCGCGTGGAAGATTGCAAAAGCAATCGTTTGCACCACGCGCTTTTTTATTTTAAAATTTCAAATCGTGATATTGAATATTTATAACGCTTTTTGCTTGATTTTTCAAGGGAAAACCGTATAATCAAGCCTGTTCTTAAAAATTCAAAAAGCCCGCCTACATCGAAACTTCGGCGAGGCAAGAGAGGGAAAATGGAATTAATTCTGGAAAAGCCAAAAAGCATTTTTTGGATTGTTGTGGTTAACACACTGACAGCCTCGCGGCTGGTAATCGCTTATATTATCGGCGAAACAGTCTATTACCAGCCGGTTTTTGATTTAACAATGTTCGGGTTGGTTTTGGGCGGGGGGTTAACCGATCTTTTCGATGGGATACTGGCTAAGGTTTGCAATGCGCGAACCAGACTTGGCGCGTTATTTGACAAAGGCGCGGACAAGATATTCGTGACTACGGTAAATTTTTCTCTTTATTTTTGTACACCCTTTACGTCAAGCCTGGATGCTTATTTAACAATTTTTTTAGTGGTAGTCTTGGTGCTAGAAGAACTCACATTATCTTTTTTCGGGATTTTTTTTGCGGCTAAATATAAAACCCGTCGAGAGGCCAACCGCTGGGGCAAGGCTAAAATGGATGTGGAGGTTTTCGCGGCCGGCTATTGGGCGCTGGCCTTAGCTGCTCCTTCGATCGGCAATCAATTTTTATTGTTGTTCTTTTATATCGAGTGTATTAATGTCTTTCTTTTAGCCTCGATTTTATTGGCAGGAAAAAGCGGCTGGGATTATCTCTGTGATTATCGAAATCGCAAAAAAAGCCCGTAGGCAAAAAACCTTCGGGCTTTTTTTATCCCAGGCTCTTTTCATACGGAAAAAAATAAGCTATAATGTTGCGGATATGAAAACCGATGAATTTACCCTCCAGTCTTTTCGGTCTTCAAATAATTTAAGACATATTGCATCAAAAAAAGAAAAATTGCGTTTAAGGCATTCGCGGGAAGAAAAGACAGGAGGGTTAATCAAAATACGTGGTGCGCGAGTCCACCCCGCAAAGTCGCGCGCTTGCGCTTGCGACAACGGGGCGAGAAGTGGTCTGTGTAAATTCAAATTTTAACATGTCTGATAACTATATAAAAATCAGAGGGGCTAGGGTTCATAATCTGAAAAACATTGATTTAGATATTCCCAAAAATAAGCT
>JAZDOL010000054.1:0-10517 GCA_043798775.1 bacterium
TGTCGGCCACAATTCTAGACAAAAGAATTCAACGTGATTTTTTAAAATACCATAATCGCCAATTTAAAAATGTTCTAGAAGATTTGTTGCCCATTAGGTTAATCAGTGAAATAATCCGCCAGGCAAAAATAAGTCCCGATAAAGTTGCTAACCTCATTACAAAAGAGGAGAGAAGACAAATAGTATCGCTATTAAAAGGAATCAAAATGACGGCAACCGGCTTAGCTGGTTACGATAACGCGATTATCACCACGGGCGGGATATCGTTAGAAGAAATTGATAATCGGACAATGAAATCAAAAAAATATGATAATTTATATATCGCCGGCGAGTTGATAGATCTCGACGGACCGACCGGCGGTTATAATCTTCAATTATGCTGGACAACCGGCTATTTAGCCGGCGAATCTGCGGCAAAACAAGTTATTAGATAAAATAATGAGATAAAATATGAAAAAGGCATATTTTTCACTTCTATCATTGATGATTATGATTCCAGCCGTTGCTCTCGCTAATCCGATACCGGTAGGAATAAGTTATTCTCTTCCCGAGTCGTGGATTATTGCCACCCTTTTAATCGTTCCCGGAATATTAATTGAAATACTGGTTGCTTTGATTTATCTGGCAATCATCAATAAACCAAAACGATTAGCGTTTACCGTTTTCACGGTTAATATGATTTCGATGCCTCTTACTTGGTATTTGTTATCAGCGAAATTACCATTTTGGGGTGATATCGAAGTTTCCACGCTAATAACAATGTCGTGGCTGGGAGTATTGATTTACGAATTACTCATCGTTGTTTTCGAAGCATTATTGGTTAGCATTGCGGTAAACAAAAAACTCCTTTTTATGGAAGTGTTAAGGATGTCTTTCTTTTGCAATCTGGCAAGTTTTCTGGTCGGTCTTGCGGTAATTTACAAGATACTAATGATATTAAAGGCGCCAACGATGATTTATTAGAACGACAAAAAAACCATCAGTACAAACTGATGATTTTTTGTTGTGTGTTCTTTCTGTGTGTTCTTTCTGTGTGTTCTTTCTGTGCTATTTATCAGAGCTATCTGTATCAATCCTTGTCAGTAACAAATTTTTATTCAAGGCAGTTATCACTTCATCAACAATAAACAGAGCGCCAAATTGCGTTGCGTGAATCCCATCGCTCGCTCTTGCCAAATAAACTTTATCGTTTTTCCCCGGCAGATAGGCCGTATAGTTGCCATTTTTATCCGCTAACGTGTTCCATGTAGATAAGAATATCGCATTGTCATATCTTTTAACCGTTTTTTCAAAAACACTGTTCAGATTTTCTATTTTTGTTCTGTAGTACTCATCTCTGGCAATTGGGTTGCCGATCCATAGCGCGAAAACTTTATTATCTTTTAGAATATCAAGAAATGTGGCGACATTTTTACCGTAAATATCGTTCCAGTTATCGTCTCCATAATGAACTAATGTCTTACCATTAACATCTTTTATATCTTGAGCGTCGTTGGCTCCAAACATCACAATAACGATATTTGGTTTTACGCTATCAATCAATTTATTCAATTCGTCCTGCCAATTAAAATAATCGGGACGAGATAAGCCGGTAGAGTATACGCCATGGCGAACTATGGTTGTATTCTCGTAATTAAGCAATTCTTTTTCTAAAAGCGGGCCAAATCCTTCGGCGATAAACGAGTCGCCGACAATTAATATATTAAAGGGGGCGCTTATTTTATCGCTATATTTACGAGCATTGCCGGGGGAATAAAATGGCGGGGGATAGTTAAAAATTAATGGCGATATTTTGAGATTGTTCCAGAACAAATCTTCTTTATCGAAAAAATATTGAACTCCTATGACATTCTTAACCATTTCACTAAAATCCGAATATGCGTTGCCGATCGTTTTCATAACCTCCGTTTTAGCGCTTGGCGCCAATTTAGCAATTCTTCTGGATTCAAAAAAAGGAACGATCGCCAAAATAATCAGTAAAATCAATATCGCTTTTTGCGGTTCAGAAAATTTTGTTTTCGTTTTTGTGATATTCTTTACGCTTATCAATTCACTCATACCTAGAAACTAAAATAAATAAAAGAAGGAACAATATCAGGGCCAAGATTCAATATTATTATCACAATCGCAGCAATAAACACCGCCTTTACGATAATCCCGAGATTTTTAAGCATATAAGCGAAAATCGATTTTATTTGTTCCTCGAAAATAAAAAGAATGATGGCAATTACTGTTAGATAAATAGCATAAATCGGAATTGCCTCGACGGGGGAGTGATAATTAAATAACTGCCGGATTAATAGCAAACCATCGCTAATCGACTTTGATCGGAAAAATATCCAGCCAAAACTGATGAAGTTAAATGTTATTAGCCACATCGAAACATTATGTAGAATATGGCCTATTTTGCTCAATTTAGCGTCCGTCCGTATTCTAGGAAGAATATGCCCAAAAACCACGCCCACACCGTGCCAGAAGCCCCAGAATAGATAGTTTAAACCACTGCCGTGCCATAAACCGCTAATTAACATTGTTGCCATTAAATTCACATATTTTCGGGTATCGCCTAAGCGATTTCCGCCCAGGGGAATATATAAATAATCCCGTAGCCAAGAGGATAAACTGATGTGCCATCTTCGCCAAAAATCCGCAACCGATAATGCCCGATATGGAGCGTTGAAATTTATTGGCGATTTAAATCCCATAAGCCCAGCTAAGCCGATTGCCATATCGGTATACCCGCTAAAGTCGCAATAGATAACAACGCTATACGCGTAAATAGCAATAAGAACTGCCAAAGATGAGTGATTTTGTGGAACGCTAAATACGTTATCAACGATTGCCGCGCTTAAATAGCTGGCAAGAACCAATTTCTTGAAAAGTCCCGTTAAAATCATTGTAAAATACAGATCAATATTATCAATCGTTTTTGCGCCGCCATTTATCAGTTGCGGAAGAAATTCATTTGGCCGAGAAATTGGCCCTGATAATAATTGCGGAAAAAATGATACATAAATCGAATAATCCAAAAATGACGGCGCAAGAGAAATATTCTTACGGTAAATTTCAATTAAGAAAGAAATGATTCTTAATACATAAAAAGATAAGCCAATTGGCAATATAATATTATTAGTAATACTAATGGGGGAGAGATGAACGATATTCGCCAAGGCGTCGAATATGATTCTTAATGAATCAAAATATTTGAAAAACACCAAAACCAGCAGATTAGCGCCGATGCCAACTGCCAGGAATAATTTTGGATATATTTTGCTTCGGCTAATAAAAACCGCTGATAAATACGATAATCCGGTTAAAACAATAATCAGGAAAAGAAAATTATAATTCCATATCCCGTAAAAGAAATAACTTGTCGCTAATAGGAAAATCCGCCACAAAAGCGGCCATTTTTTTAATTGCCAATTCAGGAATAGTGCAACTAGAAAGAATACGAAAAATGTAAATGTGGGAAATAGCATATAAAATATTATACATCAATTTATCACGAAAACAGAAGAAATTAAAAATCCGAGACAGCTCGGATTTTTAGAATCTACATCAATATCACTCAACCCTTCTGACATACTCTCCTGATTCGGTATTAATCTCCACAATGTCGTCTTGCTTAACGAATAATGGGACATTCACAAGAGCCCCGGTTTCTATTGTCACTTGCTTATTACCCGATTGCGAGCGATCGCCCTTGACTCCCGGTGGCGCTTCAGTAACCCGATACGATACCTTAATCGGCAACCCGATACTGATAATATTTTCCTTGTATTGAAACGCTTCTACTTCTTGGTTTTGTTTTAGAAATTTAAGAGCATCTCCCACTTGCGACTCCTCAAGTTCAAATCTTTTTGATGGACTATCAATCATCGAAAAAATATATTTTCCCCGATGTTCATAAATATATTTTGCCTGAAACTTAATAATCTCCGCCTCGAAAAAAGCATCCGATGGCTGAAATGTTCTGCTCATCGCGTTACCGGTTAAGAGATTTTTTAATTTTGCCGTTAGAGTTGAGTGCCCCCTCCCTTTAAACATTAACGATGATTCGATAACCTCGTATGGCTGGCCATCAATGGTAATTTGCGCGCCTTTTTTTAAATCGTCGTAGTTAACCATATTGGTAATGAGTTAATTAGATTAGCATCACGCCGGCAAAATCCTTATGACCCATAAGAAAATCGCTTGCCGGCATTCTTTTTCCACCCTCTATCTGTAATTCATCGATTATCAGATAATCATCTTTACACATTACGGCAATCTTATCGTTAGTCGCAAGATATGTTTTTCCTGGACTGCCAGACGGACCTGTTTCCATCTTCTTTAAAACAAATGAATTGAATATTTTTAATGTTTTGCCGTTGTATTTCTCGGAAGAAATTCCGTTATATTTCTTAAGAGAAATACCGTTATATTTATCCCCCTCGCAAGAAATGATCGTATAGGCGCTTGGCCACGGATCATATGCCCTAATTTGCCGTTCAATCTGCTCGGCGCTATTATTCCAGTTAATTCTACCGTCTTCTTTTGTAATAATTTTTGTATAAGTAGCTTTTTCGTCGTCTTGAATCTTTGATAAGGCACTCCCCTCAATTAACTTAGGAACAACATCGATTAGCAGTTCAGCGCCGATATGCGCTAACTGATCCGATAATTCTAAAAACTTAATTTTAGGATTAGTTAAATTGATGGTTCTTTCGGCAATAATCGGTCCATGATCGATTATCTCGTCCATCTTTATGATCATCACTCCTGTTTCCTTGTCGCCATTTAAAATTGTTGCCTGCAGTGGCGATGCTCCTCGCCAATTGGGAAGCAGAGAAGGATGAACATTAATAAACCCATACTTGGGAATTTCTAATACTTCTTTCGGAATGAGGCGGTTATAAGCGGCAACAATTACTAAATCCGGCTCAATTTCCCTGATTTTCTTCTCGAGATCTTCGTTGTCTTTTTTTGGATGATAAACCGGTAAATTATTGTTAATTGCTATCATTTTTACCGCCGATGGGGAAGTAATCATTTCTCTTCCTTTCGGCTTATCGGTCCGACAGATTACCAAAGCCGGCCTTAAACCGACAATATTTGCCATTTCTTCTAAAATAATCGCCCCAAAACTGAGGCCCCCGCAAAATATGATTTTCATAATTCTAATTTATACAAAAAATATAGTTTGGTCAAACAACATTACCTTGAATTTTACAGCCATTAGTCAACTATTTTCCACTCTATTTCTTTCTCTTTAGCGCCAAACTCCAACCAGTCGCCACTTTTATTTATCACGAACCATTTCTTTTTTGTTTCGCTCCATATCATCGGATCGTTGCGATAAAACGGTTTTTTAACAATTTCTTTTGGTTTTAACCGGTCAAGCTCCAGCCATTTTTTAAACACTGTCTCGATAGCGTAATCAAGTTTTCTGGAATTTGCCCACGTAGCAACACGAGTTATCGCGTCTTTTGCTTTTTTAACCGAACCCGCCAATTCCAGTAATTGTTTTGCCGGGCGAGTAAACCGCGAGTAGATAATTTTTCTTTTTCTAGCGTTGTCTTTTATTTCGTCCAAACTAAATCCCTTGGTATAAAAAAAGTGATTAACGATTTCCTGAATCGCCGTTTCCTTTTCTACCTGCTTTTCTGTCTGCTTTTTCGTTATTTTTCTAACGACTGTTTTTTTGATCGCTTTCTTGGTCATTTGATCATTATACTTTATCTAACCGTTTTGTTAATCGGCGTATCGATATGTTCAACCTACGAGGTTGAACATATTCGGGTTTTGTTAATCGCTGTATTTCTCCGCGGTAAAGCGGTACAAAATAATCTTTTCTTTTTCGAGATTGATTCCCGCTTTTTGAACGGCAATCGATATTTGTTCGTTAATACCGTTAATCCCGTCAAGATCGGGAAGCAGCAATCCGGTCCGGCCGGAAGATGCTCCTTTTACGACTACTCCGTATTTTTTGGGGTTTAATTCGCTTTTATTGTCTATTTTTTCGGGTGGATTCAAAACATATACCGCATACGACAAATCGCCTAATTCATCTTTTTTAATTTTACTAAAACGATAATCGTTTACCGCCGCGCTTATGGCGTTATCGATAATTTCCAGCGCCAAATTTTCTTTAATTGGTTGATATGTGCCAACACAGCCACGAAGCTTGCTATGACTCTCGATTGTTACAAATACTCCATTATGCTTGGTAAATTCTTGAGGAATTGGAAAGGGGGGATTTATTGTTACCCCATTTAAAATATATGTTTCAACAGCTAATTTTGCCAAATAGATATATGAACTCATTGGTCGATATTAAATTTAACGGTTAAGTATCCTACTCCAAATGGCCATTCGTAAGACAATATCTCGGGCGTCCAGTTTCTTTTTGAGCCGATTAATATTCCTAAAAGATACGCGAACGATCTTAATCCGCATTCGCCGGCCTCGGGAAATTTATTATCAAGGGTTATTATTCTTTCAATATTTTTTTCATTTAACGCTTTAATGAATCCTTGATCAAATGCCGGACCATCAACATGATATCCATAAGGCCCGTCTGTTTTTAAACAATGCGACATATCTCCGGAAGCGATTAGAGCAACTTTTTCTTGGCAATTTTCAATTTCAAATCCGCGTATTTTCCCCTCTTCAAAATAATATTTTGGTAACTCTGATCCGGTTAAATATTTTTCTGTTTCCATTTTCTTCCCATTTGCCACAAAGAATAAAGGAACATTGAATCCCCAGTCATCGTGGGGAGAAGAAATAATAATTTTATCAGGGTTGGCTTTCTTTAATTCGTTGCCAAGGATATTTAGCGACTTAATCGTTAAAGAAACTTTTTCCTTATCCGAAAGAGATCCAACGGCGGGTAATAATAATGGCGGGTGAGGAGATACGCAAGCAAAAACGATCATGGGGTGTTAAATACGACATTAATATTTTCATCACAAAAAGAACAATGGCCATTTTTATTAACACCAATTATCTTTGGAAGCCATCCATTTCTTGTAATAACCATTTTCTTGCATTTAGGGCAATAAGTATTTCCTTCGCTATAAGAATTATTTGCGCTATCTTCCGGCGCCCATATATAAACAAATTCCAATCCCGCCTTCCGCCCATTATCGGCAATCGCTTTTAGGCTTTCAATCGAAGTGGCGGGTATTTTTCTGAATTGTTTATCAGGAGTAAGAAGCGGTTCAAAACGGCTTAGATGCCACGGCGTTTTCGCGCCAAGATGTTTAACAATCCATCTTGCCATCGCCTTTAGTTCTTTTTCGGAGTCGTTTATTCCCGGTATTACGAGGGTCGTTATTTCTAAGAATATTCCATATTTTTCTTTAGCGTATTTTGCCGAGTCAAGAATTCCCTTAAACAGTCCTCCCATTTTATCATAGGTGTTATTCGAAAAACCCTTGAAATCAATATTTGCCGCATCGATATGGGGGCCGATTTTGTCCAAAGTTTCTTTGGTCCACGAGCCATTGGTAATAAACAGGGTGAATAACTTCTTGGCTTTCGCGAATTTTGCCGTGTCCAAAACAAACTCTGACCAAATAACCGGCTCATTGTAGGTAAAGGCGATACCGCGATAACCGCCTTTTATTGTCTCGTTAATCAACTGTTTCGAATCAACAGCTTGATAGTGGGGATAATCTTTGGCTTTTCTTAATAACAACGTGGCATGTTCTCCCCAAGAGCACCATGAATTTAAACATTGCTTACAATGAAAATTACAGCCAAAACTGCCAACCGAGGGAACTAACTTTCCCGGTTGGAAATGATAAAATGGTTTTTTCTCGATGGGATCTATTTGCGTACCTTGAATCAATCCATAATTAATAGCGAACAGTTTGCCATCGTTGTTGAATTTAGTAAGGCAAAAGCCGGTTTGTTTATCGGAAATCACGCATTGCCTTTGACAGATTCCGCATTTTACCATTCCGTTTTTTAACTTCTTATAAACCAACGCCTCAATCATAATTGTCAAATTACGCTATAAAGTTACCCCTTAATTATATATAGAACTGTGGTATAATCAACCAACTGAATAAATCCTAAATCCGAAATACTAAACCCTAAACAAATCCAAAATATTAAATAACAAAATCCAAAACACATTTAGAGTTTAGAATTTAGATATTAGAGTTTAAAAAAGGTATGCTTCATCGTATTTTTATCGCCATCAGTTTGCCGGACAAGGTTAAAAAAGAATTAATCAGGGAACAAGACCGGATAACGGTGATGTTTTCGTCAAAATGTCCGATATCCTGGACCCGCAAAGAAAATCTTCACATCACTGTCTCCTTTCTCGGCTCGGTGTCGAACGATGATCTGGTGGATATTTTAAAAGTGACCGGCGAGGTGGCAGATCGCCATAACTCATTTGATTTATCGTTAAAAACAATATCGTACGGACCCCACGAACCTACACCCACGCAAGTTCCAAGAATGATATGGGTGTCTGGTGAAAAGTCCGTCGATCTGGCGTCACTGCGAGATGATTTGGAAAATTCTATCAGCAGTGAAAAAAGAATTGACTTGTCAAAAGGAGAACGAACGCTTTCGCCCCATGTGACATTGGGCCGAGTAATGGCTTGGGAATTTAAAGCAATCGATACCGAAGAACGGCCGGATATTAACAGAAATGTATCGTTAGATTTGGGTGTCGGCTCGATTGATGTGATGGAAAGCGAGTTAAAAAGGGCTGGCGCCCGCTATAATTTATTGGGGTCTTTTCCCTTAACTCCAAAATGAAGATATATTTTCTAGGAATTGGCGGCATTGGCGTATCGGCTTTAGCCCGCTATTATCATCTGAAGGGAAATAATTATGCCAATTTTTAATGATTTGGATCTAAATAATTGGAAAGAGTCAGAAATTTTAACTGATAGCCTTTGGATTATTCCCGAAAGAGATAAAACGGGAAAACATAACGGTTTTTATCACGGAAATTTTATTCCCCAAATTCCATACCAATTTATTTTGAGATACACAAAGAATGACGATATTGTTTTTGATCCATTTTTAGGAAGTGGCACGACCGCTTACGAGGCAGAAAGTTTAAATAGAAATTTTATCGGAATTGATATTCAAAAAACGCTTATTGATTATGTCGGAAAAAATATTGAAGCAAAGAATAGTTTTTCTGATTTAATTACCGGTGATAGCGTAAAAACAGAAACTTTTGATAAGGTGAAAGAATTGTTAAAAAATCACAAAAGAAAGAATGTTCAATTGGCAATTTTACACCCGCCTTATGCCGATATAATTAAGTTCAGCGATTTAAAAGATGATTTATCAAATGCCAAATCACTTAAAGAATTTTTAAAAAAATTCTCGGATGTTTTAAAGAATACAATTGAAATTTTAGAGAAAGGGAGATATTTAGTGATCGTTATTGGCGACAAGTACACATCCGGCAAGTGGATTTCCTTAGAGTTCTATTGCTTGAATGAAGCGCAAAAATTAGGGCTAACATTAAAAAGTATTATAATTAAGAATATGGCTGGCAATCGCGCCAAACAAAATAAAGAAGCGATTTGGCGTTATAGAGCGCTTGCAAGCGATTATTATATTTTTAAACATGAATACATTTTAGTTTTCAAAAACTAACTATGGAATACATAAAATCAAAACTTTCAGATGATCTTGCGCGAAAAATTATCGGTAGTCAAGAAAAAGCAACGGAATATTTATTGCGCTTAAATAACATAAGGCCAATACCTTCTTTAAAATTTAAGACCATTAGCCGTGGACAAAATACGGGTAAAAAAGTTTTGGTTTTAGAAACAAAAGAACTCTGGAAAGCTGTTGTTGACGGCTGGGATTATGAAGAAAGTAAAAAAATAATCAGGGATATTTTTAAAGAAACAGAAAAATACAAAAGCGGGAAAGAAGCTGACAATGCAATGGATGTACTTATTAAGGAGTGGCAATCCTTGAAATTAGGTAATATTGCATGGCCATTTTCGCAAGGCGCTTTCGATGAATTTGTACAAAGAGTAAATTCCGAAAAAGAGAATGGTTTTATTAAAGATGAAAAAGTGAAAATCGCTGCAGTTAAATACAGACGAATAAAGGAAATCAACACCGTTAGAAATGATTTTATAGAAACTTTGATTTTTGAAAAGAATAATAATATTTTACCGACATTGAACCATAGGCGAGGCGTTGATTTCTTTATTGATGGAGTTTCTTTTGATCAAAAGGTTGCGAAAAGTCCAACAAATGAGTTTAAAAGACATTTTAAAGATAAATGGCGAGATATAGCAATCAGAGAACCCAAGCTTGTTGCGGAATATCTTTATAAATATCAAGACGAGGGCAGATTTGGAGCCGACCCAAGATTACTAGTTGTTTATATCGATGAGGATGTTTCAATCGATAAGATCAGAGAAATTATAAATAAAACTGATTTGAATAATCCGCTTGAGATTAACTTTACCTTCAAACATAAACATCTTGGTGAAAAAAATTATAAAGTGCCTTGTTTCGTGATCCTATTGCAT
>JAZDOL010000057.1:0-5802 GCA_043798775.1 bacterium
AGCTATATTCATTTAAGAATCAAGAAATAATCCCCGAACTAGACAGACAATTTCTTCACGCATATTCCTTAAAAATTAATTTGTTAAATAATAGCAATAAAGAATTTGTTGCTGAATTACCGCCGGAGTTGCAAAAAATATTACAATCATTAAAGTCACAAAAATATGCCAACCGTTAACGAACAACTAAAAACCGACTTGCCAAAAATTAGACCGGGATCAATTGTCCGCGTTCATCAAAAAATCGAAGAAAATGGAAAAACCAGAACTCAAATCTTTGAAGGGATAGTTATTGCTCTTAAACACGGAACAGGAATTTCGGGGACAATGACTGTTCGCAAGGAATCGTTTGGGGTGGGCGTTGAGCGAGTTTTTCCGTTACACTCTCCAAATATTGTTAAGATTGAAATTGTCGAGAATAAGAAAGTCCGCCGAGCAAAACTTTACTATCTAAGAGAATTAACCGGAAAACGGGCGCGGCTAAAGAAAAAGTTGGATTTCGTTCCCAAGATTGAAGAGGAATCAGCGGTTAGCGACGAAACAGAGAAAGGGCAATAATTTGCCCTTTTGTGTGGGTAGCGATGCTGGTTTTTTGTTTTTATATTATTATTCGTATACACTATAGGTTCGAGATATAATAATAAAATGGGTAAAAGGGGACCAAGACCAAAAAGTAAAGTTTTAATAAAATGGTCACCAGAATTTGCTTACGCAATCGGACTTTTAACAACAGATGGATGTCTTTCTATAGACGGCAGGCATATAGAATTAACATCAAAAGATAGAGAACAGCTAAGAAATTTTTTAAAGTGTCTTAAAGTCAAAAATAGGATTGTCTATAAAACATCTGGATATTCCGATAGAAAAATCACAAGAACACAATTTAGTGATGTTAATTTTTACAAATTTTTACTTAAGATCGGTTTATTTCCGAATAAGTCAAGAATATTAAAGGAAATTAATATTCCCAGTAAATACTTCTTTGATTTTTTACGCGGGCATTTTGATGGCGATGGAACATTTTATTCTTATTGGGATAAAAGATGGAAATCGAGCTTTATGTTTTATACTGAATTCATATCAGCCAGCAAAGAACATATTGATTGGGTTAAAAGAATGTTATTCGAAAAAATAAAAATAAGGGGTCACATAACAAGAGATGGTGGAAAAATTACATATCA
Source organism: bacterium (assembly GCA_043798775.1). GTDB lineage: Bacteria > Patescibacteriota > Minisyncoccia > Minisyncoccales > GWA2-46-15 > CAZUEG01. The sequence continues at coordinate 1,182 of JAZDOL010000057.1, forward strand.
ATTAAAATATGCGAAAATAGAATCATTAAAACTATTTCCGAAATTGTATTATAATGAAAACGTGATTTGTTTGCGAAGGAAACGGTTGAAAATGGAAAAAGCGTTTAAAATTGATGATGGGCACATAAATAGGCGCGCGGGTGCTGTAATGGTAGCCAGGCTAGCTTGAGGTGCTAGTGTCCGCAAGGGCGTGGAGGTTCGACTCCTCTCCCGCGCACCATTTGGGAAATGGCGGAATCGTTGGGCGCGGCGCTCGCAACGCCGCCGCCCAATGCGAGCGCCGCAAAGGGAAAATTCAAGTCCGCCGAGAGCCGCCGATTAAATAAAGAATAGTTCGAGCCGACTTTTTTTGCCACGACGGCAAGGTCGTGGCAATTATTTTTTTCGCGCGCGATTTTTTGCGCCTGTAAGGCGCAATTTACAAATTCTCTCATAGGTTCGAGCCAAACAGTTCCGTTTTTCTCAATTTGAGATTTTTTCTCTTCCAATTTTAGTTTTTCGTCAAATATTTCATTCTTCTTTTGTTTGTAAATTTCCGGTTCGATAACCTGATCAAGATAGCCGTCAAGAAGCCTGTTTAATTTGACTTCAGTTTCTTGGACTTGTTCGTTTAACTGTTTTGTTTCAACTTCTGCGATAAGTTTGTCTTTTTCTTCAGCTTGGATAATCCATTTTTCAAAGTATGGTTCCCAATTCTCGCGCAAGCCGCAATCACGGACAATTTGCCTTAATTCTGGTTTTGGGATAAAATAAAAATGTGGTTTTTCGCCAAAGGCGGATTCGACTTCCGCGGACAAAAACATGGTTCCCGACAAACGAAGTAAAATCAAAAGGGTCATTTTCGTCGCCGTTATCATTCTGATCATTATCGCCTTTCTTGTGTCGCTCGCGGTTGGCTATTAACTTTTAAGGAAATTTATGTTACTATTAACTTGATATATGGCAAGACTTAAAGTGAGGTTTTTAATTATCATTGCATTTTTTGCTGTTTTTGTTTTTCTTCCAACTATTATTACTTTTGTTACTGACTGGTGGTGGTTTTCCGAGGTTGGTCACACCCAAATCTTTATTAAGTCTCTGGTTGCTAAAATAGCGTTGTTTGCGGGGACAGGAATTTTTATTGCCGTTTTTTTGCTTGCCAATTTATTTTTAGCGATTCGGTTAAAAACCCCTTGGACGGCAATTTTACCGGCGGCGTTAACCGGTCAACCGATGAATTTGGATAGTAGTGTTGTTAAAAAATTAGCTGTTGTTTTTAGTTTAGTAGTCGCGTTCTTTTTTGGGCTCGCGGCGACGGCCAACTGGCAGGAGGTATTAAAATTTATTTCGGGTGCCTCTTTCGGCGTGGCAGACCCAATATTCAATAAAGATATCGGATTTTATATCTTCTCTCTTCCCGTCTTTCAGATAGGCTTAGGCCTCATAAAATTCCTCGTTCTGTTAGCGCTCGCCGGTTGCGCGATTATATATTTTTTGCGAGGAAGCCTTAATGTCGCAAGCTTGCAACTGCTTAAACAAATGCGCATTGAACGCGGGGCAAGAATCCATCTTGGCATTCTGCTCGCTATTTTTCTCTCAACCATTGTCGCCGGGTTTTATCTTTCTCGCTTTGCGCTGCTGACGAGCCCAAGTGGTTTAGTATTTGGCGCGACGTACACAGATGTAACCGTGAGAATATTCGTGCTTTGGATTTCAATGGCTACTGCTTTCCTTGCGGCAATTTCGGCTATTTTTTGGGCATGGAAGGGATTATTGTCTCTGCTTATCGGAGCAGTTTCCTTGTATATTGTTGTAGGATTTGCCGGAGCGATGGTTCCGGCTATTGTTCAAAAACTGATTGTTGCCCCCAATGAGCTCGTGAAAGAAACGCCGTTCATTAAGCATAATATCGCCGCTACCCGAGAGGCGTTTGCGCTTGATAAAATTGAGGAACGAGAAATCTCGGGAGATAAACCCATCACCGCGGCTGATATCTCGGCCAATAATCTCACGATTAAAAATGTACGGCTTTGGGATAGGAAACCGCTTTTATCAACTTTTTCCCAGATACAAGAAATCAGAACCTATTACGAGTTTGCCGAAGTTGATAATGATCGCTATATTATAGACGGAGAAATTCGCCAGATTATGCTCTCCCCGCGGGAGTTGGCTTCAGCCAGCTTGCCGAATAGAAACTGGATCAATGAGCGGCTTACATTTACACATGGGTATGGAGTAGCGGCCGGGCCAGTGAATCAAGTCACCCCCGAGGGCTTGCCGGTTTTATTTGTTAAGGATTTACCGCCAAAGTCAGATGTGAAGGAGCTTGAAATTACACGCCCGGAAATCTACTTCGGCGAGCTGACAAACGACTACGTCATTACCAAAACAAAATCCCGTGAGTTTGATTATCCCAAGGGCGAAGAAAATGTCTACACAACTTATGAAGGCACTGGTGGAGTGGAGATCAACTCTTTCATCAAGCGGGTCTTTTATGCGGTGAAATTCCAATCGCTGAAACTGCTTTTGTCTAACGACATAACCAGTGAGAGCCGTATTTTGTATTACCGCACTGTTGCTGAAAGAATCGCCAAAATTGCACCGTTTTTGACATTTGACCAAGACCCCTATATCGTTATTGCCGACGGTAAAGTATATTGGATTGCCGACGGCTATACCGTCAGCGACCGTTATCCATATTCGGAACCTGCACGATTAAACGGCCGTGATATAAATTACATAAGAAACTCGGTAAAAGTCGTAGTGGACGCGTATAGTGGCAGTGTCGTTTTCTATCAGGCAGACGCAGAGGATCCAATTATGAAAACATACGCCGCGATTTTCCCCGGAACATTCAGGCCGCTTTCGGAAATGCCAGAGGGCATTATTTCTCACTTGCGTTATCCCGAAGATATCTTTACCCTGCAGACTACCGCGTATTCGGTCTATCACATGGATGATCCGCAGATTTTTTACAACAAAGAAGACCAATGGGAAATTCCGGCCATTGCGGCAGAAGGAGAAGGCCTGTCGGCCGGCCAGGCAGGGGTAGGGCCAGGCGCGATTCCGCCGATGCAACCACGGCATATTATTATGAAGTTGCCGGAAGAGAAAAAAGAGGAATATGTTTTAATGTTACCTTTTACTCCTCGCGCCAAAGACAATTTGTCCGCCTGGATGGTCGCCCGTAACGATGGAGCAAACTACGGCAAGTTGTTGGTCTATCGTTTTCCTAAAGACAAGCTTGTGTTCGGACCTAAACAGATTATAGGCAGAATTAATCAGCATCCGGAAATTAGCCAGCAAATCTCACTGTGGAGCCAAGGCGGGTCGCAAGTAATCCAGGGTCCGCTGTTAGTTATCCCCATTGAAGAATCGCTCTTGTATGTGCGCCCACTCTATCTCAAGGCCGAGGCCGGAAAAATTCCCGAGTTAAAACGGGTGGTGGTGGCGTATGAAAATAAAATTGCTATGGAAGAGACGCTGGAAGAAGGGTTATCAAAAATCTTTGGCAGTGGGGCACGAGTAAGGATGCAAGGGAGTGCGACGGTAAAACCTTCCGAAGATTTCCAGGAACGCATGCGAAGAGCGGCAGAAGCGTATGAGGAGGCGCTCCGAGCGCAAAGAGATGGCGATTGGGCGCGCTACGGCGAGGCAATAAAGCGTCTCGGAGAGATTCTAAAACAATAGAGAATATAATGCGTCCGCCACTGGCAGAAACGAGAAACATTTTTAGGATAAAATAAAAATGTGGTTTTTCGCCAAAGGCGGATCCGCCTCCGGCGGACAAAAACATGGTTCCCGACAAACGAAGTAAAAAGGATTATTTTCATTGTTATCATAACCCTTACTCTTGTCTCTTTTGTCTTGCCGCTTGCGACGGGATATTAGTAATCGCCGAAAAAATTAGCTGTTCAAGCGAGAGCCCTCCAGAGGCGGGCAGGCAAAGAAGGTTCGCGCATTTTCAAACAAAGGGCACCAAACTCAAATTTGTCAGTATTCGGTAATTAGTTAGTTAGGATAAGGAGTTATTGATAACAACAAAAGCGGGGGCAGACCTCCGCTTTTTAGTCGTTTCGGATATTACGATATTGATGGGTTCTCTGGCTGATTGGGCGAGAGCTCGCTATTTGATGGCGGTATAGATAGAGGAGTGCCCATCGTTAATAGCCGGCGATAGACATAAATATAAGCCAAAGCGGAAAAAGCAGAAAAAACGATAATGAATAACATATACAGAATGATGGCAGAAATCATTATCGCAACCCTTAACGAAACACTAGCTTCTAACAATATGCCAACAAGCAGCGGAGACGAGGCAACCGCCATTAATATAAACGGAGCCATTACGATAATCAGTAAACCGACAAAAATCAAACTAAAGACGAATAAATTCCATTTGTGCCCCTTGGTAATCCGGCTGCTTTCTTTAAGCGCGGCGATCGGGCCTAATCCCTTATCGATAACCAGATATTGTGAGAAGAAAAATTTATATGCCCAAATAATTCCGGGAATTATCAGAAGGATCATTCCGCCAAAAACGATCAGCCCGTAAAGCAGGGACGAAGCAAGATATTTCCAGAATAGCGGGTAGCAGGAATAAATATCGGAAAAACTGCCTTCGCGGTTGTCGGCATAAGCC
>JAZDOL010000007.1:0-4319 GCA_043798775.1 bacterium
ATGATTTAGGGTTGAAAACAGATAGATATTATCACAGTAATATTGATATTGTGGTTATCTTAGTAATTATTTCAGGTCTCTATTTAACATATTTAGTTTTTAGGAAGATTAAAATAAATCAACTATGATTAAATATATAGCATATTGCAGAAAATCCACCGACGAACCAGACAGACAAATTTTGTCTATAGAGGCACAAGTTGCCGAAATCGAAGAACACGCTACAAAAGAGGGACTAAAGATTGTCTCTTTTATTACCGAAAGTAAAACCGCCAAAGAACCAGGGAGAGAAAAATTTGCTCAAGTTCTGGAGATGATAGAAAGCGGCGAAGCCGCCGGTATCATCTCGTGGCACCCTGACCGTCTGGCCAGAAATTCTGTTGACGGCGGAAAGATTATCTATTTATTGGATACTGGGAAATTACTGGATTTAAAGTTTCCATCGTTTTGGTTTGAGAATACACCGCAAGGCAAGTTTATGTTAGGTATGGCGTTCAACCAGTCAAAGTATTATGTAGATAATCTTTCCGAAAATGTAAAACGAGGGAACAGACAAAAATTAAGGAGGGGCGAGTGGCCAAATCAAGCGCCCTTCGGTTACCTAAACATCAACAAAAAGATTGAGGTTGATAAGAAACGAGCCAAGTATGTGCAAAAAGCTTTTCAGCTTTTTGCAACCGGCGGCTACGGCTATGCGGATATCCGCAAATTTTTCAACCAAAACAAAATTTTCAACAAATCTAGTCACGAGCTCCATTTAGATAAGATCAAAAGAATTTTGACTGATCCATTTTACTACGGAGTGATGAAATTTTGCGGCGAATTGTACGAAGGAACACACCCACCCTTAATTTCCAAGAAACTTTTTGATAAGTGCCAAGCTGTGGTAAAACTAAAAAGCCGAAAAGTTAAAAACAATAAACACTTGTTTGATTTTCTGGGGCTTGTAAAGTGTGGCGAATGCGGCGGCGCAATTACCGCCGAAAAACACACAAAATATTACAGACGAACAAATAGAACAGTTGAATATATTTATTACCGTTGTTCCAAAAAAATGGGTACTTGCTCGCAAAAATATATTGATAAGCAAGAAATAGAGAAACAATTAAAAGAAACTGTTTTGCGAGCATCATTGCCGCCACACGCCGCCAAAAAGTTTCTTGAGTGGGCGGATAAAGACGCAAACGAGGAAAAACAAAAATCATCAGGAATTGTCTCAACCTATCAACTCCAACTCAAAGAAACAGAAGAAAAAACAGATCGCTTGCTTGAGGGATATTTAGACAAGGTTATTTCTCCTGAAGATTACCAAAAGAAAAAGAACGAACTGGTCGAAACAAAATCTCTTCTAAACTCCAAAATTAAGGAAATTTCTCAAAACGGGACTGAGTGGCTCGAACCTTTTCAGGAATTTGTTAATAGTGCGCTTTCAGCGCACAAAATCGGGCGCGCTAAAAATAGTTGCCATGATTTATCAATCATGGCAAAAACTGTCGGCTCGAACTTCTTTTTAACTGATCGGCGGCTGTCCGCAAGTTTCAGAAAAGGCGGATTTGACGCGCTTTCCGCGGAGGCGCCCTACGTTCCTCAGGGTAAAGGCGCGGAAAGCGCTACCTCCCAACGGCTTTCTTCTTCTTACTGGCTGCGGGGCCAGGATTCGAACCTAGATAAATGGATTCAGAGTCCATGGTCCTGCCATTAGACGACCCCGCACTATGTAAATCATTTCTCAGTTTACATTTTTCAGTTCTCAAACACTGATATTCTTTATTTTCAGTTTTCAGTTCTCAAAACGCATGTTTGAAAATTGAATAATTGGAAATTTATTGGAATTTGGTAATTGAAAATTGAAAATTGTAAATTCTAAACTCGGAGGTATTTCCTGACGGCGATGGCGCTACCTATCACCCCCAACCCAATCCCGGAGAATAATTGAATAAGAAACACCGTCGAAAAATTAATACTTAAGTAGTTAAAAAGATCAAATCCCGGAAGAATGTTTTCTATTTTCGGACTTATCAAATAACTGATAATAGTAATTGTTAGTATAGAAAAAGAAAATGCAAAGAAACCAGCAATTGACCCTTGGACCAAAAATGGCGCATGGATGAACAGATTGGACGCGCCAACAATTCGCATTATCCCAATTTCGTTACGCGAATCGTAAATCGCCAAGCGGATTGTGTTAAAAGTAATCAATATAGCAAATAACGCAATAATTACAGCAATAATCAAGCCGATGCGATTGATATTGTTGACCATCGCAAAAACCCTATTAATTATCGGCTGGCGTTCGTAGTAGTCTATTTTAACGACTATATCTCGATAATTTTCTCCATCAAAAAATTGTAAAATTTGTTGATATTTTCCCGCCTCGGTGGCGCGGATATTTAATGATGCCATTAAGGGGTTCCCCACCTCCGACAATGCTTCGATAACGACACTATTATCCTTATACCGTGTCATAAATCGCGACAATGCTTCTTCCCTAGATACATAAACAACGCTTTTTACTTCGTTTAGTTTAATAGCATCGTCTTTAATTTTTAAAATATCTTCTCCTATAACGTCTTGATTAAAATAGACACTGATGTCTACCTTTTCTTGGAGCGAATCGATCATAAAATTGGCTACTCCTTTAACCAAAAACATAGTCGCGATAAGTGATATCATTGTGGCAATCACAAAAACCGTTGCCAGCGACAAGCCGCTATTACGAACAAAATGTTGCCATCCGGCGACAATAATTCTTCTAAGAGTAACCATGTTGTATTAATAAAACATACAATGTCTCATATTATAAATCTTCCATCCGCTTCATCGCGGATGATTTTACCATTTTCTATGGTAATGACCCGTTCTTTTAGTGAATTAACAATTTCTTTGTTGTGAGTAGCTAAAATAACTGTTGTTCCTAATTCGTGAATCTTTTTTAGCAAACGTAAGATGTCGGAGGTGCTATAGGGGTCGAGATTGCCGGTCGGTTCATCGGCAAGAATTACTTCCGGACGGTGAATTAACGCTCGAGCGATTGCCACTTTTTGCTTTTCTCCTCCTGATAATTCAGCGGGAAAATTATTAGCTCTATCGAACAACCCGACGATTTTTAACACTTCCGGGATATCGCGCCTGATGTCTGCTTCGGTAGCGCCAATAACTTCCATCACGTAAGCAATGTTCTCGTATGCGGTTTTTTCTCTTAATAGTCGGTAATCCTGAAATACGGCGCCGATTCTTCGTCTTAAGCGGTAAATTTTGCCACTATCAATTTTCTGGATATCCTGATCGTCAAAAAATATTCTCCCGCTCGTTGGTTTTTCTTCGCCCATTAATAAACGGAGAAAAGTGGTTTTTCCCGACCCCGAACGGCCCACAATTGATACAAATTCTTTATCATCGATTCTACACGAAACATCGTCCAGCGCTACGGTGGACGTGTCGCGAAACTTGCTAGGCGGATAAATTTTTGAAACTCCTTGGAAATTAATCATTGATAAATTTAGATCGTATAATTAAACCAATACGGTTATTGTAGCTTAAATTCTGCGTTAATAAAATTATCTAATTCCCCGTCTAACACAGAATCAGGGTTCGTTGATTCAACATCGGTTCGAAGATCCTTAACAAGTTTATAGGGATGTAACACATACGAACGAATCTGGTGTCCCCAGCTTGCAGAGATAACATCGCCTTTGATTTCTTTCAGCTCTTTTAGGTGATTTTCCTCTCGCAGTAGCTCTAGTTTGGAAATTATCACCTTCATTGCCCGTTCACGATTATCAAGCTGTGACCGTTCGGTTTGGCAGGTAACGGTAATCCCCGTAGGAATGTGAATAATTCTAACGGCGGTTTCTCTTTTGTTTACGTTTTGCCCGCCGGGGCCAGATGAGCGGAATGCTTCAAATTTAAGGTCGTCGGGACTGATAACAATATCCGTATCTTCACGAGTTAGTAAAGGAAGCACTTCCACAAGGGCAAACGATGTATGGCGCAACTTTTGCGATGAGAAGGGAGATATTCTTACCAGACGATGCACTCCTTTTTCTTTTTTCAGATAGCCATAGGCGTATCGCCCCTTAATCTCTAAAGACACTTGTTTTGTTCCAATTCTTCCTTCCGGGCCGCCCCCCTCTCCAAACGACTGATCTAATATTTCTGCCTGATAGCCATGGCGACTGGCATATCTCGAATACATTCTTAAAAGCATTGTTGCCCAATCCTGGGAATCCTGACCGCCCGCTCCAGAATATATTTGAATGACTGCGTTTCGTTTATCGTAAGGTCCGGATAGATATGTTTTAAGCAATTCTTTATTGAGT
>JAZDOL010000025.1:0-2925 GCA_043798775.1 bacterium
TGAAAAAAGCTTTAGATACGAACCACAAAATCATTGTGGTTATTAATAAAATAGACCGGGATGCTGTCCGGCCCGAATTTGCCTTAAACGCGACCATGGATCTGTTTTTAGAATTGGGGGCCGGAGATCGTGCTTTGGATTTCCCGGTGGTTTACGCAGTAGGCCGAGATGGCAAAGCGGGACTGGAATCGGATTTAAACAAAATGACTGACATTACACCTCTTTTTGATGCGATTATTAAACATATTCCGGCGCCAACGGGCGATTCTCAAAAACCTTTGCAGATGTTAGTTACTTCAATTACCGGAGACGACTTCAAGGGAAGAATCTGCATTGGGCGCGTTTATAACGGCGTAATCAAGGCCGGCCAAGAAGTGGTCCATATTAATCGTTTAGGCGAATCAAAAAAATATCGTCTAACTTCTTTAATGACCTTTTCGGGTTTAGGTAGAGTTGAAACCACCGAAGGTTCGGCCGGAGACATTATGGCTTTAGCCGGAATACCGGATGTTACTGTTGGAGAAACCATTGCCGATCCAATAGAGCCTCATGTCCTGCCTTTGATTAATATTGAAGAGCCGACGGTTAAAATGACGTTTCTGGTCAATGATTCGCCTTTTGCCGGCCAAGACGGGCAATTTTCCACTTCCCGCCAAATCAAATCAAGGTTATTAAAAGAACTGGAAACCGATGTAGCTTTAAAAGTTGAAGAAATAAACAGCGTGAGCTGGACGGTTTCGGGCAGAGGCGAATTGCACTTAGCTATTTTAATAGAAATATTGCGCCGAGAAGGCTACGAATTCCAGGTTTCGCGGCCTCAAGTTATTGTGAAAGAAATCAACGGCGAAAAACTGGTGCCGTTTGATAAAGTTTATATCGAAACGCCCGAAGAGTTTCAGGGCGCGGTTATTCAGGAATTAAGTGCTCGAAAAGGCGAGATGATAGATATGAAAAAAATCGGTGACACGGTGTTGCTGGAATTTGTCGTGCCCACACGAGGACTTTTCGGATATAGGAACGAATTTTTGACCAACACCAAGGGTTTGGGAGTGATGAATACGATTTTTCATAAGTACGATAAAGATCCGGGTAATTGGCAAGAGGGAACACAGGGCTCTTTGGTGGCTTGCGAAACGGGCACAACTAATTTTTACGGCATGGGCAATATTCAGGGCAGAGGTATTTTGTTTTTTCCGCCGGGAGCCAAAGTTTATGAGGGCCAGGTGGTGGGGCAAAACTCCCGAAACGAAGATATCCGGGTGAATGTCTGCAAAACAAAAGTCCTGTCCAATAATCGCAATAAAGGCGATACTCATGATGAGCTTCTGAAAGAGCCTAAAATCATGGGGCTCGAAGACGCGCTGGAATATATCAAAGACGATGAACTGGTGGAAGTAACTCCCAAAAACATCCGCATCAGAAAATTATATTTGTCTGAAATCTCGGCCAAGCGCGCCGAACGAAAAGAAAGACAGGGTCAATAAACATATGTTGTTTTGATATGTTGGATTTACGAAATCGAACAATTGTTAGACACTCGGTGTCTAACACTCCCGATGTCGGGATATTCAGATAATCGCCAAATGGGCAGTTTTTTGGTAAAATACTTAAACGTATGAAATCTAAAGACCCGTCAAAAGGCAAGATAGTGATTTATAAAACCTCAAAAGGACCGGAGCTTGAGGTGCGGTTGGAGAAGGAAACAATTTGGCTTACACAAAAACAGATTGCGGAGCTTTTTGGCACACAAAGGCCGGCCATTACAAAACATTTCAACAATATATTCGAAAGCGGGGAGTTAAAGAAAAATTCAGTTAGTTCCATTTTGGAACATACTGCCCCAGACGGGAAAAAATATAAAACACAATTTTATAGTTTAGACGCTATTATTTCCGTGGGTTATCGCGTCAATTCTAAACGCGCCACTCAGTTTCGTATTTGGGCGACAAAAACACTTAAAAATTATTTATCAGAAAAAGGTGTCAGTCAGAAAAAGGTGTCAGGAACCTTTTTTGCTAAACGGATGACGGATGTCGGGATATCCGATTTCCAGATAAATGTTCGGAAATCGGATATCATAAAATAATCAAAATTTAGGCCGAAGTTAAAGGAAATTTAATAAAGGTCGGGGAATTAATTAAAATAAGTTAAACATATAATTATGAAGTTGCTCAGCCAGGCTGAGCAACTGTCGTATTAAGGGGAGTCCGACTCCCTTTAATTTTTAATCAACTTACGAGGTTGATTACAGGTTGATTACTTTGTAAAAGCGCGGTATGTTAAACACTCGGTGTTTAACACTCCTAAAACTTGCCTCGAGTTTATTGAAGGGTTAAGATAGAATATATGCCGTTATCGATCGGAATTGTGGGGCTTCCTAATGTGGGGAAGTCCACGCTATTTCAAACCATCACCAAGATTCAGGTCAATATCGCTAATTATCCTTTCTGCACCATTGATCCCAATGTGGGCGTAGTTGCCGTGCCTGACGAAAGAGTGGATAAATTAGCCGAGCTTACCCAGTCATTAAAAAAGATCTATACCACGATTGAGTTTTACGACATCGCGGGCTTGGTCAAGGGCGCTAATAAAGGCGAGGGTTTGGGTAATAAGTTTTTAGCCAACATCCGCGAAACTGATGCCATTGTTTATGTTTTGCGGGCTTTTTTGGAAAAAGACATCGTCAATACGCGCCAGGAAGTGAACCCTGTCGCTGAAAAAGAAATTCTGGATACAGAACTGATTTTGAAAGACATTGAAACTGTGGATAAAAGAATTAACAGTAAAGAAGCAGTTAAAGAATACGAAACTCTCAAGAAAGTCAAAGAACTTTTGGAACAGGGTAAAATTTTAATCGAACAGGATTTCAACGATAAGGAACGTAAAATTATTAATCAATATCAGTTATTGACGATGAAGCCCAGA
>JAZDOL010000079.1:0-2727 GCA_043798775.1 bacterium
TGATAGTACTTTAAATTCGTCTTTAAAAGTCGGGTTAGCGTAGGTTAATAACCTGATCCAGTGCCTTGTTTCTTTAATTTCTTTCTTACAAATGCCAATTTTATGGATAAAATCGGTTCTGCTTTCTGCCTCGTTAGCTTCACAATAATTAGCTCCTATTGAACCGCCGGAACCAACCAGTTGGTCAATCATTCGATTATTTATCGAGTTTTTGGGTAACTGTTTCATCAAATCAATCACCTGTTCAGCAAATCTTGCTGTTCTTTCCTCGAGATCGTATGTTCGTGTTTGTAAATTGGTGTTAGATAAATCCATTATTGTTTGAAAATTGGTAATTGTAAATTGGTACTTGGTCATTCATTGCTAATCTATGATTATTCGCAAAGCGAATCAAATTGGTAATTGAAAATTGCTTATTTGCTCGGTTTGTTATTTGGCGTTTTAATCATTATCTTGATTATTTCCCTGGTAAATTCTTCTGAAGCATCGGGGCCGTTTCCGGTTACAATTAATCCATCAACAACAACCGGCTTATTAATATACTTTGCTCCACCGGCCTTAAGCGCGTCTATTGCTATTTTATTCATCGGTCCCGACCAAACGGTGGCATTTTTTCCATCAAGAAACCCGCCGTTTGCCAATATAACTGGAGCGACGCAAATTGCTCCTAATATTTTATTAAGAGAAATCGCCTCCTCCGCCACACGGTAACTGTCGGCATTATCCAAATACTTTGTCGCCCCCGAACCGCCAATAAAGATAATGGCATCGTAATCGGTTGCCTTAAGGGACGAAACCAGTAAACTGACGATGGCCTCACCGCCATCAATACCAATAGCAATCCCCTCTTTATTACTTACGGTAGCCACCCTTATCCCCGATTTTTCAAGAATTTTTTTAGGAATAAAATATTCTTGATCGCGAAAATCCCGATACGCGACAACCATTGCGACTTTTCTTATCGCAACATTGTTTACAATAGGCATATTATTTTGATTAGAAATAGCCGATGAACCGCTTACAAGCTGGACAACTAAAGTCGCACTCGATAGTAGCAGTAAACATAATGTTAATAATCCCTGTTTATTGATATTGGTAATCACATAGTAATTATACCTCACTTACAAACATCAACAAATCGCATAGTGGATAACTTTACCGCCCAATGATAATGGGATAATCTGAAATAATAATCAACCCACTAGTTTTCATTTTTCAGTTTTCAGTTTTTCCGCCCAAGGCGGATCCGCCAAGGCGGACAATGAGTTCTCATCCTTCGATTAATCACTCAGGATGATACTGAGCAGTGTCGAAGTATCAATGAACCAATTTTCAAACAAATAAAATGTTTAGGTTTTGAGAACTGTGAACTGGAAACTTATTGAGAACTGGAAACTGAGAACTGAGAACTTATTTATGATTTTATTTTCTAGCCGTAAAACACGATTTGCCATTATTGTCCTGGGGGTGCTGGCGGTTGCCTGGCTTATCTTCAGCTATTCATATTCTCAAAAACTAACCGCCGCTTACGAAAAGCAGGAGTCCTTTGCCGTTAGAGATCGCTATAATAAAATTATCGCCATTCTTCCAAACTCCAAAGGATATACCGATGAATTTATTACCAGTGAACCTAAAAGATTTACCGATTTATTATTGAAGAAAGAAGATCGCTATTTCTATTGGCATAAGGGCGTAAACCCCATCAGTGTTGCCGAGGCAGCGTTGGGTAGATTGGGAGTAATTAACCGATCAGCGTCTTCCACTATTTCCCAGCAGTTAGTGAAAGTACTTTTAGAAAACGAAAACAAGCGGACGGTGATAAACAAGATCAAGGAAACGATTGGCGCTTTGGCGCTGGAAACACACACGCCGAAAAACAAAATCCTTATAATGTATATCAACTCGATTTATTTCGGTAACCAAATACAAGGAGTTAAAAGCGCAAGCGCTTACTATTTCGGCAAGGATCCGGAAATGCTTACTGACGGTGAAGTTTTATCGTTAATCGCAACGGTCAGTAACCCTAATAGATATAATCCTTCAGAAAATAACAACTACAAGGAGGCGCAACTAATCGGTAAACGGTTGGGAATAGATACCGCCAACCAATTACCGAATGAGGTTAGCGTTATACAAAAAAGAATTTCGGGGTTTTCTTTTATCAAAGATAATTATTTTGAATTATCGCCGTTTACTAACACTGCCTGCAAATCCTCCGTTGACACGGAATTAACCGACAAGATCCGTTCCATCGTTCAAGACAACCTTGCCCTACTATCGACAAAGAACGCTAATAATGCGACGGTCGTTGTCATTAAGCTGCCAGAAAACGAGATATTAACAACGATCGGTTCTCCCGATCCATCGCTAAACCGTCCGGGATACCGGATAAATATGCTGGGACGACCACGACCGATCGGGTCAACGATTAAGCCGTTTATTTATTTAAAAGCGTTTGAAAAAGGATTACGGCCGTATACGATAGTGAACGACCGGGAATACAAATACATTACCGCCATCGGGTTTCCGCTTTATCCTAAAAATTTTGATTATCAATACCGCGGCGAGGTATCGCTTCACTATGCACTGTCAAATAGTTTAAATGTTCCAGCGGTAAAGGTTTTGGAATATGTCGGCTTAAATGATTTTTATCGTTTCTTAGAAAATAATTTGTCGTTCAAGCCGATCCAGCCGATGAGTAATTATCAGCTGGGGATTGCCTTGGGC
>JAZDOL010000008.1:0-17398 GCA_043798775.1 bacterium
AAATTGGCATTTGTAAGAAAGAAATTAAAGAAACAAGGCACTGGATCAGGTTATTAACCTACGCTAACCCGACTTTTAAAGACGAATTTAAAGTACTATCAAAAGAAACCGAAGAATTGTTGCTCATTTTTTCAAAGATAATCAAGTCTAGTAAAAATCATTGAAAATTTGAACATTGTAAATTCATTGTCCGCCAGAGGCGGATCCGCCTTGGGCGGAAAAATTGTAAATTGTGAATTGAAAATTATTCTAATGTCTCGACTAAAATTTCGTATTACCAACAAATATACCCACCTTTCGACAGTCATCGAGAACTATATCCGCCAGACGCGGTTGTTTAGACTATTGGCGAGATATATTGAACGGTTGAAAAATTTCAAATTTCAAATTTCAAATTAAGGTTGTCTATTGTTAATAACTCGCGGTTGATTGTCATTGTAATTTAGTTATAATGAGAGATTACAAAGAACACATTAATATATTAAGTAATCAACAAACACCTATGGTCACAGCACAAATCGTAGAATCAGCATCGCAAAAAGTCACGCGCGCGGGGATTTATTTACTGATATTCCTTTTGCCGTTGTTCTTTCTGCCGTTTACGGTAAATGTTTTGGAGTTCAACAAGCAGGCGTTATTGATCGTTATTGTGTTGGGATCATTTTTCGCTTGGCTGTTATCGTCTTTAAAGCAGGAAAAAATATATTTAAATATTCCTCCCTCATCTTTATTGTTAATCGGCGGGTTTGTCTTAACGATGGGGCTCTCCACGGCGTTTTCCAGCTCGCCATATAACAGTTTTTGGGGACTGCCAATGCCGATTGCTTCATCCTTTATCACAACAATTGCCTTCGCCCTGCTGGCAATCCTAATTCCTCATGTTTTTAGGGGCAAAGACGAAGTGTTCGGGTTGATTTTCTTAATGGCCACTTCGGCGTTTATTGTTACCGTATATTCTTCGCTTCAATTGTTGGGTAAGTTTATCCTGCCACTCGATTTTACGCGCACGCCTTCGTTTAATCCGATTGGGAGCGTTAATAGCTTGGGAATATTTATTGCTTGTATAATGCCCCTCGTCGTTGGTTTAATTTTTGCTTCTCGCCAAGCAATCCGCGTTCTCTTATCGATATTCGTGGGGTTGGGGGTGCTTTTATTGTTGATGATTAACTACTGGGTGGCCTGGTTGTGTTTGCTAATTGCCGGCGGATGTTTTCTCGTTTTCAACATTGCCCGGCGCGATGTGTTTACATCATCGCTAATGTTTCTACCGATGTTTTTGATTGCCGTATCGATTTTTATGATGTTTGTAAAAATGCCGATTTTTTCGATAAACGGGTTACCAACAGAGGTGTCTCCTTCGCTAAGCGCGAGTTTGGATATTGCCATGAAAACAATTAAAGAACGACCACCAGTGTCTCTGCTTTTCGGGTCGGGTCCATCAACGTTTACCTTGGACTATTCTAAGTATAAGCCGAAAGAAATTAATCAGACCGTTTTCTGGGGAACAAGGTTTTCCTCGGGGTCGTCGGAAATAAGCGACCGGCTGGCGACAACCGGGATTCTCGGACTGGGATCATTTCTTTTGATGACGATTGTTGTATTTTTTTCGGCGCTAAAGGGGATAATCGGACGAAATGCCTTAAAGGAAAACACCCCAGGTAGAGCGCTCGTTACCGGAGTATTCGCCAGTTTATTGGGAGTAATTATCAGTTTTATTTTCTATCCGGCCGGGATTGCGATATATTTCCTATTTTGGATATTAATCGGGATTACCTTCTCTCTGAAAGGAAAGGGAAAGATTATCGAAATGACAGATATTAACAACACGACAACGGAGGAGGCAGTTGTTAATACTGGCACAACGACAACCGAAAAAGAGGATGATAATAAAACCCTGCCCGTAAAGCAGGAAAGATCGAGCAACTTAGCGGCGATTGGATTATCGTTTACATTTACTATTTTACTGATTGTGGGGCTTGGGGTGATGTTCGTGGGAATTCAACACTATATGGCAGAAGTCAATTATTTAAGCGCTCTTCGGAAAGTTCAAGTTGGCGACTACGCATCGGCGATAAACAAATTGTCCAACTCCTTGAGATTAACAGGAACAAGCCAGGATAATTATTGGCGGGATATTGCCCAGGTTTATTTATTCCAAATTAGCGAGCAGTTGCAAAGAACAGATGCCAGCCAGGAGGAAGTTGCCCGCCAACTTAATGTGCTGATTCCGAATGCGATTAATAGCGCCCGAATGGCAACTACCCAAGGAGCAAAGAATCCTGCCAACTGGACGATTCGCGGGTATGTTTATAGTAATCTGATAACCCTATTAAACGGATCCGACGATTGGGCGATTTCGTCGTATCAAGAAGCTCTCAAGTATGAGCCAACAAACCCCTCGATTTATAACGAAATCGGCGGAGTGTATCTGGTGAAGGCCGACCGTTTTGCCACCGACAAAAAAGACGGCGATGCCCAAACGATGCGTGATTTGGCGAGAACGAATTTTGAATTAGCGCTAGGATTAAAAGAAGATTATGCGTCGGCAAGGTTCCAGCTGGCAATGATTGATATTCGTGAGGGGAAGACAAAAGAAGCGATTGACAAATTGGAGATCGCTCGCAGTTTGTCGCCGGATGATACCGGACTGGCGTTTCAATTGGGATTAGTTTATCGCGCCGATAACCAGATCGATAAAGCGCAACAAGAGTTCGAGCGGGCGGTATATCTGGATCCGAATTACTCAAACGCCCGATATTTCTTGGGACTGGTTTACGATGGGAAAGGAAGCAAAGATAAGGCAATTGAGCAGTTTGTACAGATTGAGAAGCTTAATCCGGATAGCCAGGAGATCAAGGATATACTGGTGAATCTGCGGGCCGGCAAAGAAGCGCTTGCCGGGGTAGTTTCCGGTCAGCCGCCGATTGAAGAACAACCGGCAGAGAAACTGGAGAAATAGGTTAATAGTTCTGCGAGAAGAAGGCGTCGATAGGGCGCCTTTTTCTATCATGTTCAACCTACGAGGTTGAACATGGGAAATGGTTTGTCATTTCGGCAAAATTTGTAATTTTGCAACTATATTGTTATATAATAAGTATAAACCAATAAGCGCTTATATGGGAACAAGCAACCGAATTATAAAATTTATTAGTGGGAGTAAATATAAACTGATAAACCATCGGACGGTTTATACGGCATATGACAAGGCAACGACTTTAAAAGTAAAGCCGGATATGATCGTCAAGACTTTGGCCGTTAAGGCAGATAAGGAGATTTATATTGTAGCAATTCCGGGAAATCGGAATTTGGATATTATCCGCCTTAAAAAAGAGTTAAACGTATTACGCAAAAAGAATAAAGAAAAAATATTCCAAAAAATTGATTTTTTGAAAGAGGGGATAATAAAACAGAGCTTCAAGGAAATAAAGGTTGGCGCAATTCCGCCGTTCGGCTCGCTATGGAAATTGAATACTGTTATTGATAAACCGCTGTTAAGGCAAAAAAAACTTTTGATTAGCGCGGGTAATTACGAAGAGTCGTTGGAAATTAGCCCGACAGAGCTGAAAAAGATAGTACCGGATATAATTGCGTTAAATGTATCGATGGCAAGGCCGAAGGCGAAGAAGGGTAAGGCAACGAAGCCGAAAAGCAAGAAGAAAACAAGCTCAAAGAGTAAATAAATGATAGTTCTCAGTTTTCATTTTGATTCGCTTTACGAATAATCTTCGATTCGCAGTTTCCAATGAGTTCTCGGTGAATCAGTTTTCAAACAACGAAAATAGTTTGTATCATTGAGAACTGAGAACTTATTGAGAACTGGAAACTGGGAACTGTTAATGGGCGCGTAGTTCACCATCCTACGTCCCCCTACGGGGGACTACGGACTGGCGAAGGTGGATAGAAGAACGGCACGTAAAATCTTGAAAAGATTAACGTGCCAGTCCCGCTCAGCGGGACGCTTCTCTGCTATTTAAAAATTTAGTGGGCGACTAGTTCATTGGTAGAACGCTTCAATGCTCTTTAAAAAATTTGGTGGGCGCGTAGTTCAGTGGTTTAGAACGCTTCTCTGATAAAGAAGAGGTCGCAGGTTCGATTCCTGCCGCGCCCACTAAGTTTTTTAAAGGAAGCCGAGCACGGCGAGGTTTCATAAAGAAGAGGTGGAAGGTTCTCCTCCTTCGCCCCGCTAAGCGGGGCTACGGAAGGACAAAGGATTCCTTCGTCGCCCACTAAGTTTTTAATGAATAATTAACCGCATAACCTACAAATATATGAAAAAACAACCAGGAGGAAGGTCTGAAGGATCGTCATCGGATGAAGAAAAACCCGAACTTGGAAGCAGGGCCGCAGCGGCGATTGAAAAGGAAATGTTAAAGGAGTGGGGGCTCGAAGGTGATGAGCTTGAAGTAATATATAAAAAAATAGCAACTTTGCCATTGAGAAAGTTGCGTCCAGAGGAGGTTACCGAGCCATTGAGAGAGTTGCGTCCAGAGGAGGTTACCGAGAAACTTAAGGAAAATCAGGAACTATTAGCGAAACTAAACGAGACTCAAGACCAGTACCGGGAAAGGCGTGATGCGATTTTCGTAAGATATGAAAGAATCGATTTTGCGTCAGTCGGCGATTTAGATAAATTAGTGGAATTGAATATCATCCCAGCTCAAGTTCGTGACGAAATGCGTAATATAGAGATACAAATTGCTGAATTACAAGTCCAAGAGTTGAACGAGACAGGGGCCGCATTACTTGAACGGCTGATTGGAATAAAAGCGAAATTTGCGGAGAATCTAGAAAAACGCCTTGCTGAAATCAAGCAACATTGGATTGAAGACCGACAACACGAATTAGATGAACTGAGCGAACAACTTGAGGCCGCTGTCAAACCCCATATTAAGCAGGCGAGAGAGGTTATGTCTTACCCTGAAGTTTTTAATAGTGTTCATCAGGAAGCACTGATATTTCAAGAGCGGGCGGCAGTAGAACAAGGTGATCCGGAATATCGTCTTGGGTTTTCGGCGATGGAGGCAATGGCCGACCGGCAGAAAAATGCAATTGCGGAAATCGAGAGGGTTACCGGATTAACCGGCGTGAGAGAAATGATGATCCAAGCCGGAAGAGATGGCGGTCAAGCCACAGTAGAGCTGAAGAAGAGATTAGTGCAGGCGGCAGCGGAACGAACCGACGAAGTAGTGCCGGAAAAAGTAAACCCGATTATTGCCCCCAAAAATAGTTATACTAAAAGACGCGCGGGATTGGCGGCTAATAAAGCGCCATTAAAATCCGGATTAGAGAGAATTGCCACCCTGGGAGACGAGAGAGCAAAAGGACAGCTTGTAACGTTGGAAGAAACAGGATTGTTAGATGGCGTATTTGAATCAATATCTTCATGGATCGGCGATGTTGCTTCGCGGCGCAGCGCTATTAAATTTACCAGAGAGCAACAAGAAAGAACAAGACAAGATCGAGAGGATTTGCAGAAATTTGACCACGGTGGTCCGTCAAAATTCAAAGATAAAGGAGGTGAAGAAAGCACGGCGACAGTATTCAAGGGAGAACCGGATCAAGCGGCGATAGATGAGCTTATAAGAAGAAAGGGAAGCGGGGTTGCCGGTAGAGGAAATGGTGCTGGCGAGAAGGCGGTAGTAAAAGAGGAGAAAATTAAAAATGAGAGGAGGACGCAAATGGACGCGCGACTGGAACAAAGGATTGGAGACCTGATCCGTAGAGGGACAGACGGTCGTTTAGCTGCGAGGGTTGAGGTTCCTCCTTCAAGGGATCGGCAAGATAAGATAATTGGGGGTCACTATGGGGCTGTTCTTGTTGAGCCAACTCTAAGAGGCGATGGGTGGGAAGTCCTAGAAACCGTGGCGACTGGAGAGTATGTTAGACCAGGAGAAATACTAACAACTGCCATGCTAATTGAAAGACTCCGCGAGTTTCGAACGCTCGTCCCCAAGGAAGAAGCGGGGAAATAACACCTTCATAAATTTTCAATTATCAATGACCAATTTACAATAAAATCTCAATTTTCAAATTTTCAAACAAAACGGATAAAATTTTGTTAATTGAAAATTAAGACACTGGAAATTCATTGAAAATTGTAAACTGCAAATCTAAGATTATTCGCAAAGCGAATCAAATTGAGAACTGATTGTTTGTTGGGCCTATAGTTCAGTGGTAGAACGCTACATTTGCAATGTAGAGGTGGCAGTTCGATTCTGCCTAGGTCCACTGCTTCGCCAAGGCTACGCAGTGCAGGCACTGTGATTCGCAAATGATTTGAATAATGAACAAGACCAGAAATATTATTAGAAGCAGTGCCCTGCGAAGCTTCTTTGTCCTTCCGTAGTCTTCTTGTCCTCCGTAGTCCCCCACAAAGGGACGAAGGAGGAGACGAAGGAGGAAGCGTAGCAGGACTATAACTATGTATTATATTTACATACTTCAAAGTAAAAAAGATAAAAGTTATTACACCGGGATAACCGAAGATTTAAAAATTAGGATACAAGAGCATAATCGGGGGAAGGTACGGTACACGTCATCAAAAATTCCGTACGAGCTTGTATGGTACTGTGCGTTTCGTAACAAAAAAAAGCTTTAGGTTTCGAAAAATATCTTAAACAAGGTTCAGGTTTTGTTTTAGCTCGGAAAAGATTAATAAGTTAAAAACTATTTATTATAATAATTCATTTCGAAAAATTTCCCTCAGGGATTTTTTTATTGATTATTAGAAAAATATTTCTCATTATCGTCGCTATAATTTGACACGTATCAAGACGTGTGACATAGTATTAGCCAACGCGAGGGCGGGTCGCAAAAAGGAGGCGTATGGTCAAAAAAATTCTGGCGCGGGCGCTGTTAATGTTGATGGCAATGGCATTGCCATCACTGACGGCCGGCGCTGTCGGCGTCCCGGGCGTAGATGTCCGGGGGTTGCTGTTTGTGGACAGCAACCGCAATGGCGTCCTTGATGGCGGAGAAGATCGGGCGATTTACTCCGCCAAGGTGCAACTCGCCGGGTTAACGACCCGGAGCACCTATTCTTACGACGGCATCTATCAGTTTG
The DNA here is from genome assembly GCA_043798775.1 of bacterium. Lineage (GTDB taxonomy): Bacteria > Patescibacteriota > Minisyncoccia > Minisyncoccales > GWA2-46-15 > CAZUEG01. The sequence goes on from JAZDOL010000008.1 coordinate 7,064, forward strand.
ATGCCGTCCTGCCCGGTCGTTATGTGATAACGGCCGGGCTGAAAGACGGAAATGGCGGTGAGTTGCTCCTTGCGGGGCAGATCATTGCCGTCGTTCCGTCGTCGGTCGGGTACAATGTGCCGATGTACCCGGCCGGGTGTCAGAACACGGTCGCCGGGACCGTGTTCATAGATGCGAACAAAAACGGCGAGCAGGAGCCCGGGGAACTGGGCGTCCCCAACGCCGTAATCGTGTTCGCTTCTATCCCACCGGGTTTTGCCGTTCTTGCCATCGCCGGCGAGGACGGTAATTACTCGGTTAGCCTCGTATGTGGCGAATACGAGGTTATAGCGACGGTGCCCGGTTTCATTGGGCGCCGAAATCTCTCCGTTGGCGAGGTCGTCGGTGGCCTCACCAACATCCCCATGGTTAGTCTCGAGCGGCGCTGGTTGCCGCTCGTGATGAGCCACTAAGAAAAGGTCCCCCCGCCCGGGACTTTTTGTTTGAACTCAAAATTCAAAGAAGGCCTCGCCTTCCTCCCATAACCAAAGAAGGCCAACCAAAGAAGGCCTCGCCTTCCTCCCATGACCAAAGAAGGCCTCGCCTTCCTCCCATGACCAAAGAAGGCCTCGCCTTCCTCCCATAACCAAAGAAGGCCTCGCCTTCTTTTTAAATCTTTTTAAATTTTCAAACACTAATGAGATTATCTATAATTTTTAATTTGAAATTTAAAATCAATTGTCCGCCTACGGCGGATCCACCGTAGGTGGAAAATGACTAAATGATTCAATGTTTAAAAATTGAATCATTATAACATTAGGTCTTGACTCGCCTCGCTGAAGCTTCGGCGAAGCGGGTTAAAAATTTAAAATTTAAAATTTCAAATTCAAAGACATAATATTGTCCAGCGTTTTTACATCTTTGCATGGGGTGCTTATTCAGGCTATTGTTTCGATTTTGTGTTATATCTGTTTACAGATAAACCATATCTGTTACAGATAAACTATGTTATAATACACAAACATACTAATAAAGGCCGAACCTTGTTTCAAATTAACTATCAAATAGTAATAAAATTAAACAAAAAATATGATGTTATATGATTGGTATTCGGTAACCGTTAACGCTCTTTTAAATTTATGGCAGGGATTTTTATTATTCATGCCAAATCTTTTTGGAGCAACGATTATCTTTGTTCTTGGCTTATTAGTTAGCGCTCTTGTGGGAAAGTGGTCGGCAAAACTCTTAGAAAAATTACGGTTCAATAAGTTATTTGAACGGGAAAGCTGGAGAGACGCTTTCAATAAAGCCAACGTAAAAATCAAAGCGTCCGAATTTGTCGGACAGTCGCTTCGCTGGATATTAACACTAGTATTTCTATCGGCATCGATTGAAATATTAGGGCTATATCAGTTCGCTTCGTTTTTAACCGGTATTCTTGCCTACCTAAATAATGTCGTTATCGCGGCATTGATTTTTGTGGTTACGGTTGTTGTGGTGGATATCGTTGTTAAGCTAATTGTAACAACTGGCGAAGGAGCAAAATTTACCCGCACGAAAATGGCGGGAGAAATGGCCCGTTGGTCGATTTGGGTGTTTGCGATTATGGCGATTATCCATCAGTTAGGCGTCGCCACACGATTAGTGGAAATTCTTTTCACTGGAATTGTGATGCTGGTGGTTATTGCTGGTGGATTGGCATTCGGTTTGGCGGGAAAAGATGCCGCTAACGATGTTATTCGCGACATAAAAGAACGAATGAGAGATTAAGAAAAGGATAGGGTAAAAAGGGTCAAAATAATACCTTGACAAGCTTTTTTAGTTTGCTATTATTAGGAACATTCATGTATACGAATATAGCCAACTTAAAACTAGGAAGCGGTTGAGGTTTAACGATCTCTTTTGTTTGTAACAAAAACCGCTTTCTTAAGAAGCGGTTTTTGTAAATTGATTACCAAATTAATTACCAAATCAATTACCGCGCCATGGCTGATATGAAGCACCTTTACAATTGAATACTGATATTAATTGCTAGCTAAAAACGGTGAACGGCAAATGGTGGATGCCTTGGGATGTTGAGGCGATGAAGGACGTGGCGTGACTGCGATAAGCCTCGGGGAAGTGTCTAGCGACTTTTGATCCGAGGATGTCCGAATGGGGAAACCCGATTGCGTAAAACGCAATTGACCCTAAGATTATATCAAAGGGTGGCATACCCGCTGAAGTGAAACATCTCAGTAAGCGGAGGAAAAGAAAACAATGTCCCGCTCGACGGGACACATTCCCTTAGTAGCGGCGAGTGAAAAGGGAACAGCCCAGATCTTATTTTCGCAAGAAGATAAGAAGTTGTAAGTTAGACACGCGTCAGGACGCAAGTTCTGAACAGAGTTAATTAAAATGTGATTTGGTTAGTCAAAGCTTCTGGAAAGGAGCGCCATAGATGGTAATAGCCCAGTAGATAAAAATCATCACATGCTTTGAGTGTCTGTACTTGAGTACTATCGGGAATGAAATCTCGGTAGGAATCCGGCCGAACTACGTGGCCAAGGCTAAATACTCAACATCACCGATAGTGAACTAGTACCGCGAGGGAAAGGTGAAAAGTAGCCCGATGAGGGCAGTGAAATAGTAACTGAAACCATTTTGCCTACAATGAGTCGAAGCCCTTCGATTCGACACTGCGTGTCTCGCTCAGGGTAAACTGCCTTGTGTATATTGCAGAATATATATGAGGTGGCTTGCCCCGAGCGAGGTACGTAGTACCGAGTCGAGGGGTAACGGCGTGCCTATTGAAGAATGATCCAACGAGTCTTAGTACATAGCTTGTCTAACCCCGTCTCGGGGGAAGGCGAAGTGAAAGCGAGCGTTAATAGCGCAAATACGGCTGTGTACTATGAACCCGAAGCCAAGCGAGCTTACCATGGTCAGGGTGAAGTTCGTCGAAAGACGAATGGAGGCCCGAACCCGTAAGCCGTGCAATACTTTGGGATGAACTGTGGTAAGAAGTGAAAAGCTTATCGAGCTTGGGAATAGCTGGTTCTCCCCGAAATAAATTTAGGTTTAGCGTCTTTGTAAACTAGCGGGGGTAGAGCACTAGATGGGAACTCTTGGACTTTTGTCCGGTTTTCCTAACTAAACTCCGAATACCGCTAACCAATACAAGGGCAGTTAGTCTGCGGGGGCTAAGCTCCGTAGACGAGAGGGAAACAGCCCAGATCTTAATCTAAGGCCCCTAAATTTGAGCTAAGTGCAAAACAAGGAAGTGGAATTCCATAGATAATTAGGAGGTTAGCTTAGAAGCAGCTACCCTTTAAAAAGTGCGTAACAGCTTACTAACTAAGGGATTCCGCGCCGAATATACACAGGGCTAAGCTCAGTGCCGACGATAAGACGTTCCAGTGCCGATATTGCGGCTGATAGTAATGTGTCTCTTGATTAAATTTCGGCAGAGACATTAATAATTATCGGAAACAATATCGGCATTGGGACGGGTAGGGGAGCGTTCTATGACCAGTGAAGCTGAATCGTAAGGTTTGGTGGAGGTCATAGAAGTGAGAATGTTGGAATGAGTAACCGCAATCGCCGTGAAAGCCGGCGACACCGTAAGCCTGAGGTTTCCTTGGCAATGTTGATCAGCCAAGGGTTAGGCGGTCCTAAGACGTAGCCGAAAGGTGAAGCCGATGGACAGCCGGTTAATATTCCGGCCCTCCGATGCAATATTCAAGAAGATGACGAAGTTTAGTAATCCGGGCAGGTTATTGGATTCCTGTTGTTAATCTAAGGGCAACTAAGGGTTAACAGGATGTTGGACTACGGTCTGACTAACTCGGACGAGCAAGTTTCCAGGAAAAGTCTTTAAGAAGTTATGTGCATTGGATCCGTACCTAAACCGACACAGGTAGGCTAGCATAAGTGTGCTAAGGTGAACGTGTGAAACCTCGTTAAGGAACTCGGCAAAAAAGCGATCGTAACTTCGGGATAAGATCTGCCACCTTCGGGTGGTTGCAACTAAAGTCTCTCAAGCGACTGTTTACCAAAAACACAGGTCCCTGCTAAACTCGTAAGAGGATGTATAGGGGCTGAGACCTGACCAGTGCTGGAACGTTAAGGATGGGGGTCTTCCCAGTGCCGATATTGCGGCTGATAATAATATGTCCCGTTTGATTCAATTTCGGCAGAGACACATAAAAATTATCGGAAATAATATCGGCATTGGGTCGGCTCACTGTCTGAAGCGCCAGTGAACGTCCGCGGTAACTATAAACTCACGGATTGTAGTTATAAAATTTGGCTATTTGCGGGAAGATCTCGTGTAATTTGAGCGTACTCGTAAGGAATTCGTCCTCCTTGCAGTAAAAATCGCCTCAATAGAGAAAATCCGCAGGAAAGATTGTTTGTGAGTCATGATAGGATAATTTATTATTTTAGACGATTATCCGTTTCACAAACAAAATCCCCAGAGACTATACGCCAAACCCCATCAGGAGGGGATGATATAGTCCGATCTCATAGGCGACTATGAGCTAACATAAATGAACCGTGTTAAAGTAGCGTAACCCCTTGCCGGGTAAGTTCCGGCCCGCATGAAAGGTATAACGACTTGAGAACTGTCTCAACGAGGCGCACGGTGAAATTACAGTACCGGTAAAGATGCCGGTTAATTGCAGCTAGACGGAAAGACCCCGGGAGCTTTACTATACCCAGATATTGAGTTTTGGTTTTAAATGCGTAGCGTAGGCGGGAGACTTTGAAGTCCTGATCTCGGTCAGGGTGGAGTCGCCGATGAAACACCGCTCTTTTAAAATCTTTATTCTAACTGTCCCGCTGCCGAAGTTGTTTTGAGTTTTGTAGCTGTCCCAAACCGGTCCCAAATGATATTTTCAGTTTTGGGCCCAGAAAAGAAAAAGGGACTAGCTTTCAACAAGAAGACAATTTCGGCAGCGGGACGAGACAGTGTCTGGCGGGTAGTTTGAGTGGGGCACTTTTCTCCTAAAAGGTAATGGAGAAGCTTATAAGGTCGGCTAGCTCCGGATGGAAATCGGAGTGATAGGACAAAGCCATATGCCGGCTTTACTGCAAGAGGGATAACTCACGCAGTTACGAAAGTAGAACTTAGTGAACCGACCGTGGTTTGTAGAAACGCGGAAGATCACCAGACAAAAGTTACCCCGGGGATAACAGGCTAGTAGGGCCCGCAAGTCCATATTAACGGCCCTGTTCGGCACCTCGATGTCGGCTCATCTTATCCTGGGACTGTATAAGGCCCCAAGGGTTTGGCTGTTCGCCAATTAAAAAGATACGTGAGCTGGGTTCAAACCGTCAATTTGGCGGCTTCAGGCGGTGACGCCTGAATGCAATCCTTTGTTAATGAACAAAGGAATAAACTGACTCATATCGGTGAAGTCCTAACATAAATATGCATTGATTTGCAACCTGTCATATGTTAGGATAATACCGAGGGAAGTTATGTATGCCTAAGAGTATTTCATTAACAAAAAGAGCATATTTAGCAGGTTTCTTGGACGGAGACGGTAGCGTTTATGTTCGTTTAAAACCGAACAAAACATATCGTTTCGGATACCAAGTAGCTCTTTATATTGTTCTTTTTCAGTCACAAAAGGAACAGGTCTTATTCGAAAAAGTTTGTTCCATGATTAATCTTGGCCATATGAGAAAAAGAAACGATGGCATCTCTGAATATGTAATTCAGAAAATAGATGCCATTAAAATCTTTATCCCAATGGTTATGCCGTATGTTATTCTGAAAAGAAGGCAGTTAAACCTTCTAAGTAAGATAATCAAGAAGAGAGAAACAATATCAACGAAAAACGATTTCTTGAAACTAATGGCAATGATTGATCAATTTCGTGATCTGAATTACTCCAAAAGAAGGATTAAGCGTACATTAACCCCGTAGAGACTTTCCGAGAAATCGGAGGAGTCGAACCAAACGGTTCGGCTAATACGTCGGTCTTCTTAATTCGAATTAAGAAGGTGGTATAGTCCATGCACTTAGTAATAAGTGAATAAACATGCGCGAGACAGGTTGGTCCCTATCTACTGCAATCGTCGAGTCTTGAGGGGAGTTGGCCCTAGTACGAGAGGACCGGGCTGAACTGACCTCTGGTGTACCTGCTGTTTTGCCAAAAGCATTGCAGGGTAGCTACGTCGGGTCTTGATAAGTGCTGAAAGCATCTAAGCACGAAGCATACCCCAAGATTAGGACTCATAGATCCCTTGGAGACAACAAGGTTCCGCCAATGGGTGGATTCGTAGCAATACGAAGATAGGCTGCCGGTGTAAGCCCAGTAATGGGTTAAGCCAAGCAGTACTAATAGATCATACAAACCGTTTTAGCTAGCAATTAATATCCGTATTCATAATTACCCCGTATTAAACAAGATTATATCAATCGTGTTTAGTATATGGGGACTATACTGGCGTTGTCCCACCTGTTCCTCCCACATTATTTTTACAAATTAGCCTTATATTATTTCTTTTTCAGTAAAAATTTTCAAATCTATATTAAATAATTTGATAGATGTAAAAATAAAGAGGGACTTCGTTGTTACTCGCATACCGAACCCCGAACAAAATAAAAAATCGTTTTTCGTAAATCGTATCTAGTACATGAGGACTATACTGGCGTTGTCCCACCTGTTCCCATACCGAACACAGAAGTGAAATACGCCAAGGCCGATGATAGTGGTTTATCCGCGAAAGTAGGTAGTCCTCGTGTACTGGATGCGATTTTTTATTTACTACGGGGCGCAGCACAGCAGCGTAGTCCCGTAAGAGCTTTGCTCTGTACGGGATGAAATACGCCAAGGCCGATGATAGTGGTTTATCCGCGAAAGTAGGTAGTCCTCGTATACTGAACGCGATTTTTGTTTGTATATAGTGAACTCACAAAACGCTCGGTAATATGGTTTCGGGGTCGTTCGTTTCGCCCAGCGTACGAAACTCACTCATTCCGGGTTGCTCACTCTTTTCGTCAACCTTCGGTTGACTCAAAACCATGCCCGTTTCGCAGACCCGGAGTGCCCCCTGAAACCAATTTCCTCGCTATCTTGTACCATAACTTTCTTTGCGTTTTTTACGGAAATATCAAAATGCGGTATGATACATGATTAACGTATTAGTATGACAGTAAAAAAATATCCGGTAAGAAAAATTTTGGCGTTAGTTTTTGTTATCGTTTTTGTTATCTTTTTATTCAATTTTCCCAAAACCGCTCCGTATCTGAAAGGATTTTTTTATCAGATCTTTTCTCCGGTACAAAAAATTATCATTAGCGCGCGGGTAGAAATTATTAATACCGGAAAAGCAATCGCCGAATTTAATAACTTAAAAACAAACAACGAACGGTTAAGGCGGGATAATCAAATTCTTCTCGGAGAGATAATGCAGTTAAAAGAATTGACCACAGAAAACGATGCCTTGAGAAATGCCCTTGGATTAGACATGGGCAAGTATTTTAAATTAACTGAAGCGGATATCATCGGCCGTGATTTTAACGAAGAAACAATAATTATTGATGCCGGGACGGATAACGGAATTGAAAGGGGGATGACGGTATTAACAACAGAAAAAATATTGATCGGGAAAGTTGACACAGTATTTAATAGGTATTCGACGATTAATATTATTACCTCAAAAAGTAGCGTGTTTGACGCCAAGATTGCCGATAAAAATATCAGGGGGGTGATAAGGGGCGGAAATAGCAAATTAGTGTCAATGGAATTAATCCCCCGCAATAAAGATATTAAAGAAGGGGACATAGCGCTAACTACGAAAGAGGGAGGGATATATCCCGACGGGATTATTGTTGGTCGTGTTAAAAGCGTAAAAAATAATTCGATGGAACCGTTTTTGGCGGTTACCGTAAAACCGGCGTTTAATATTGATTTGGTTAAACATATTCTTATCATTACGGATTTTTAACCAATGAATGTCATAATAACAGCAATCACGGCGATACTTTTGACTTTATTATCGTTAGTCCTAATTAGCGGTTTTTGGGGGATGGTTGTGGTTATAATTTTCGTTGTCGTTTTTAATATTATTGAGCCGCTAAAGCGCCACAATGGACTAATAGTTGCCGGTTTATGCGGATTCCTTTGGGACTTATATTCACCGATTAATACATACTTCGGTTTTCATTTAGTAGGTCTTTTATTGACCTCTTTAGTCATTAGGCAGGTAGTAAAGAGGGTAATCCAAGTTCCAGAAAGTAGTTAGTAGAAAAACCATGAATAGTTTTTTGAGTAATAAAAAAATTAAATTACGCTTCGATGAGGATATTGAGCCCCAAGAGATATTTCTGGACTCCTTAGCAGAAAAAAAGGAAGAAGAGATGGGAGTAGCGCGTAAAAAGATTGAAGTGCCGATTAATGGGCGGGGGATATTGTTTTTTTATGGAGGATTTGCGTTGGTGGCAATGGTTTTTATCGCTCAATCAGCTATTCTTCAGATTATCGAGCGGGATGAAAATTATCTAAAATCGGAACTAAACAGGACAAGAACTTTTTATACTCGTTCGGCAAGAGGGGTAATATACGACCAATTCAAAGAACAGTTGGCATATAACCGCTTGAGTTTCGATTTGATATATAAAGAAAATAAGCAAACCGTTGTAAGAAAAGAGCGGAGGGAAAAGTTGGAAGAAGTCGCCAAAATATATCCAATTGATGTTGAAGAAATCGATGATACCGCCGAAAACAAGTTAAAAAATAGAAATGACCAAATCATTGTTATTGACAATATTCCCGAAGAATTACTTGTTATTTTTCAGGCAAAAATTGAATCTTCGCAACTGCCAGGTTTTAGTGTCGAAAAAAATTCGGTGCGAGAGTATGTGGATGGGCCAAGTTATAGCCAAGTAATCGGATATACCGGTAGGATAGGTGAAAGCGAGAAAAATAAATTATCGGATTATATTTCTACTGATTATCTTGGGAAAAGCGGAATCGAAAAAACATTTGAAGCGGTCTTGCGAGGCAAGCCGGGAATTCAAAAAGTTATTTATGACGCAAAGGGCAGTATGCAGTCGGAAGGAACGGCGTCGATTTCCCAGCCCGGTAACAGTATTATTTTGTGGCTTGATAGTGGCCTGCAAAAAAAAGCCGAAAAGGCCTTATCGGAGTCACTAGACAGGGTTGGCGCAAAAAGTGGCGTTATTGTCGCGATGGATCCTCGGTCCGGAGGTATTTTGTCGCTAGTGAGCTTGCCTAATTTCGACAATAATCTTTTTATTAAAGGGGCCAGCAGCGTTGATTTGAATGCGTTATTACACGATCAAAGACAGCCGTTATTTAATCGGGCAATCAGCGGAAATTATCCTTCCGGTTCAACAATCAAACCGTTAATCGCCGCCGCCGCTCTGGAAGAAAAAACAATCAGTCCGGACAAGCAAATCGAAGACATTGGCTATATCACCGTACCCAATCCCTGGGATCCGGAAAAATCACAGAAGTTTATGGATAACGCTGTCCATGGAACAGTTGATATGCGTAAAGCGATTGCTGTTTCGTGCAATGTTTATTTTTATACCATTGGTGGGGGATATGGCGACCAAGTTGGATTAGGACCACTGAAAATGGATAAATATTTGCGTCTTTTTGGGTGGGGAAATAAAACAAATGTTGATCTGTCGGGAGAAAAAAGAGGCCTATTGCCGGATCCGGAATGGAAGAAGGCCACATTTACTAACGATCTTGATAAGATCTGGCGCGATGGCGATACATATAATATGTCAATTGGTCAGGGATACTTGCTCGCAACGCCAATCCAAGTAGTAACGTCATTTGCGGCAATTGCCAACGGTGGAATATTATATAAACCGCAAATTGTTAAAGAAATAATTGATAACGATAATAATGGAGTCGAGGTAAATAGGGTAGAAGTTCCCAAGGAAATTGTTAGAGAAAATTTTATTGATAAGGCAAATTTAGAAGTTGTCAGGCAAGGAATGCGCGCCGGTGTTACCTATGGGTCTTCGATTAGTTTAAATTCATTGCCGGTAACTAGCGCGGCAAAAACAGGAACGGCGCAAACATCGCGACCTAATTATTATCATAACTGGGTAACCGTTTTTGCTCCCTACGATAATCCAAAAATTGTCATCACCGTCTTAATTGAGAACGTAAAAGATCTTCAAGTGGCCGCTTTGCCGGTAGCGAAAGAAATACTTGAATGGTACTTCTTGCAACCGCAAACCCAATAATAGATTATCGATTACACCTCACGAGTTCCACGAGAACCGTCCTCGAGGACGGTTCTCGTGGGAATATCCCAGTTATGTTATGATGTTTATATGCCAAGAATAAGGACGCAATTAGTAAATGATGAATTTTA
>JAZDOL010000072.1:0-6734 GCA_043798775.1 bacterium
GCATGAAGCTACTCCAAGAATATCTTTGTGGCCAACGTTACCGACAGTTGATTGTGCAAGAATTAGAAATGGGACGAATGTCAATCCTAACATAGAAAGATGCTTTAAGGACAATAGTTGTAGGCAAGCAAAAGTCTTAAATGCCACAGCCAGTATTGTTTCTCAAGGAACGGGTCAGGTTCCGTCAGGTTCAGTTACTTCAAATTGGAACTACGACACAACTCCTCCCAATATTAGACCCGATGCTTTTCTAATACAAAGGTTTAAAAAACAAGGGACTATGGAGCAGTATGTGGCCTACATTCCTTCTTCCTCTCAAACCGGCTATTCGTATACCGATATTTTTTCTCAATCTTCGGATGTTGCCAACTCTTCCGATCTTTTCTACTTGATATGGCCCATTATCGAATCTAACGAGAGATTGGGGATTTGCCAATACTTTCCAGGGACATACACATCATACACACCGCCGGCTCAGACGAACACCCAGCCCGTTTTCCAACCCCAAGGAGCATTCGAAACAGTAAATAATGCCACATGTAGCATTGCGGGCTGGGCAAGAGATCAGGACGATCCGACAAAATCAGTCGACTTCCATGTTTATGTAAATGGTCCCTACGACGGAGGGGGAACATTTGTCGTGGGGCAAGTGGCTAATTCGCAAAGAACACAAGCTCCAGCGGGTAATTACCAGTTTAATATCAATTTTACCCAAGGAGCGATAAGAGACGGAAGACAACATTCTTTATATGTTTATGCGATAAATCTGCCGAATACTCCCGGATGGAGTCAGCTTATCGGGACTAAAGACATAAACTGCCAAGCATCTGGTGCTTTCGCCGCTGCCATTGCCGGAACAAAAAAAACATGCGAATCTTGTACCGCTGGAGGGGAATGCGCCTCCGGAAATTGCGCCAGCGGCAAGTGCGCTTCTGTGCCATGCGCTGCTGGTTCAATTTGTGTTCCTAATCCGATTTGTTCCGAAACTTTTGAAGAATTGTTGGATAGAATCGCCGGTTTTATATTCTGGGTGGCGATTATTTTGGTCCCGATAATGATCATCATCGGCGCTTTTATCATACTCACTGCCGCTGGCGATCCGGAAAAAATCAAAAAAGCGATGAATATTTTCCTTTATACCGCTATTGGCGTTATCTTGGTTTTGACCGCGCGAGCATTAGCCTCGGTTATTAATAATATTTTTAAAAGTTAATTATTCAGATAAATTATATGCATCTTTCAATTATCGTGCCCGCGTACAATGAGGAAAAAAGGCTGCCCAAGACGCTTAGAGAAATTTATGCCTACTTGAGAACCCAGCCTTACACCTCGGAAATAATCGTTGTTTCCGACGGCTCAAAGGATAAAACTGTCGAAGTTGCCGAATCAATGATTAAAGAAATCCCCGCGTTGAAAGTCATCGGCAACAAGGAAAATCGCGGCAAGGGTTATGTGGTAAAAACCGGGATGCTTAACGCAATTGGCGATTACCGGATATTCACCGATGCCGACAATTCAACATCAATTGATCATATCGGCAAACTGCTTCCCGAGTTGGAAAGAGGAGTCCCGGTGGTAATCGGTACGCGCGACAGCCGCGACGATAAGGACGCGAAACAAGCGCACTCCCAGCCGTTTTACCGCAGATTTATCGGCGATATCTTTAATCTGATGGTGCAGTTTATTCTTGGTTTGTGGGGGATATGGGATACCCAATGCGGATTTAAGGGGATGTCCAAAGAAGCGGCGGAAACAATATTCAACAAGTGCCTGATTGACCGGTTCGCGTTTGATCCGGAAATAATTGTTATCGCCAGAAAGGCGGGCTATCCGATAAAAAAGGTGCCTGTTTATTGGATAAACGATCCCGACAGCAGAGTGAAGCCCAAACACATGATCGAGATGGCCAAAGATTTAATGAAAATAAGGATTAATTTAATGACCGGAAAATATGGAGCCAAATAAAAACGAAAAGCAGTTTCCGTCGGAATTGCGTTTTGATTTAGTTGGTCAAGATTGGGTGGTAATTGCCACCGGGAGAGCAAAAAGACCAGAGACCTTCAAAAAAGAAAAACGGAAAACGGAAGAGATACCTCGCGCGCTTTGTCCATTCTGTAAAATCGGGACCCAAGAAAAGCCAGTCGTCGTTTTTAAAAACGGCCGCGAACTGCCCAAAGAAGCCGATACCTTGAAAGGATGGACGGCCCTGTCAATTCCCAACAAATATCCGGCGTTTGTTCCATCGGGAATACCGGAAGTGACAGTTGAGGGTGGTATCTACCGGCGGATGCATGCTGTCGGTTTTCATGAAGTTGTCGTGACACAAGATCACAAAAAATCATTGGCATTGCTTTCTGTTGATAAAGTTAAAGAAGTGATTGATGTTTATCACGCGCGTTACCGCGATTTAATGAAATATGATTTTGTTTCGTATATTTCCATATTTCATAATCATGGCAAAGAAGCAGGAGCTTCGATAAGTCATCCCCACTCGCAAATCATTACCACCCCTTTGATAGATAACGACTTAAAAAATTCGCTTTCGGGCGCCTGCGAATATTACAGAAAACATAAAGAGTGCGTTTATTGCGCAATGGATAAATGGGAGATCAAAGATAGGAAACGGATTGTCTATGAAAACAAGGACTTTTTAGCGATTTGTCCGTTTGCTTCCAAATCGGCGTTTGAGGTAATCATATCGCCGAAGAGGCATATGTCGTATTTTGAAAAAATCACAAACCAGGAAAAACAAAATCTTGCGGATGCTTTCCGCGCGGTCCTGAAAAAGATATATAAGGGTTTAAATGACCCAGCGTATAACTTTTACCTGCATTCTGCGCCTTGCGATGGTCATAATTATGATTATTACCATTGGCATTGGACAATTCTTCCTAAAACAGCCACATGGGCAGGGTTTGAAATGGGAACGCAGATTGAGATATCGACAATCGAACCGGAAAAAGCCGCGGAATTTTTGAGAAAACAATGAAAGATTTATGATTTATGATTGATGATTTATGATTGATAAATTTAGATTATGATTTTGTCTCCGGAAATTAAAACACTATTAATTGCAATGTCGCCTCTTGTTGAATTAAGGGGAGCGATTCCGATTGCTATAACTGTTTATCATCTGCCGATTATCACGGCGTACATGTTGGCGGTAATCGGCAATCTGGTTCCTCTTATTTCCATCGTTCTTGTCGGCAATCCTCTGGCGATATGGTTTTCTAAACTATCGCCGATATTTAAAACAATAATTGATTTTGTTTTTAGTAAAGTAAGAAAGAAAACAGAAAAGCTGGGAATGTTAGGAGAAAATTTGATTGTTGTCACCTTAACGGCGATTCCAATTCCATTTATTGGGGGATGGACGGGAGCGATTAGCGCTGTTATTTTAGGACTACCAGCCAAGAGGGCGGTGTTGATGGTTTTTTTAGGAACAATAATCTCTGGGATAATCGTAACCGCGTTAACCTTAGCGGGAGTTAAATTATTTTGATTATTATGAAAAAGATAATCATTACCAAAAAGGTAATTATTGCCAATTGGAAAATCAATCCGCTAACCGAAAAAAAAGCAAAAAAACTTTTTGGTGATACAGTTGGTGGGTTTAAGAATAGCGAAAATATCGAGCTGGTTATTTGTCCTCCCGATATCTATTTGCCGTTATTTAAAAATCATTCTCAAAAAGTTAAACTTGGAGCGCAGGATTGTTTCTGGAAGAAGGGGGGAGCGTATACCGGAGAAATATCGCCTGATATTCTAAAGAACTACGGTATTAGTTATGTAATTTTGGGCCATAGCGAAAGAAGGATTAATTTGAAAGAGACAGACATCATGATTGCCCAAAAAATCAAAATCGCGCAATCCGCTGGCTTAAAAACGATTCTTTGTGTTGGCGAGAATGCTGCGCAGAAAAGACAAAGGAATACCTTTTCGGTTATCAAAAAACAACTAACGGAATCTTTATCTTTGTTGGGTAAAAGCAAATTAAGCGGTTTAATCATCGCTTATGAACCGGTGTGGGCAATCGGTCCCGGCGATCCCTGTCCGAGAGAAACGGCGCTAATAGCAATGGCAAATATTAAGGCAATGTTGGTAAAATTATTCGGTGAAAATGGAGCTAATATTCCGATACTATATGGCGGTAGCGTTGATGCAACCAATGCCAACAATTACCTGGAGAACGACGGCTTCGATGGACTTTTAATCGGTGGCGCGTCGTTAAACGGTAAAGAAATGACGAAGATATTCTCCTCTATTGTTGGATAGCGTTGATCGAATCCGAGAATATAGAAGCCCCAAGGTATAAAATTGACAAGATGTTTTTGGTTGATATAATAAGAATATGAAAAAGGAAGTAAAAAAACAAATTACCCTAGACGATTTGGCGACAATGATTGCCAACGGTTTTAACGAAGTTAGTGATAATTTTAAAGGAAATCGTCAAGAACACGAAAAGATCTTTACTCGATTAGATAATTTGGAGCAAGGCCAAGAAGAGATTAAACTTAAACTAGACCAAGTAGCTTATCGCTTTGAAGTGGAAGAATTAAACCGACGCTTAAGGTTGGTGGAAATGAAGCTTGGAATGAAATTAGGCGTTGATAGAGACAAATAACTGTGGTATTAATAAAGATATGGACAAGAAGATAAAAAAACAAATTACCCTAGACGATTTGGCGACAATGATTGCCAATGGTTTTAATGAAGTTGGCGATAACTTTAAAGGAAATCGTCAAGAGCACGAAAGGATTTTTAAAATACTTGACAATCATACTGCGCGGTTAGATAATTTGGAGCAAGGTCAGGAAGAGATTAGGCTTAAATTAGACCAAGTGGCTTATCGATTTGAGGTGGAAGAATTAAACCGACGCTTAAGGTTGGTGGAAATGAAACTAGGGATAAAATCAGGTGTTGACAGAGACAAATAACTGTGGTATTAATAAAAATATGAAAAATAAATTTGTCACATCAACTAATTGGTATTATCCGCTGTCTATTGTCGGTCGGTTTTAGTTTTTCACTATCCTTTATATAAGAACTACCGTCCGACAAGGACGGTTTTTTTGTTCGCCGAAGCGAACAACCCTCCGTAGTTTCGCTTAGCGAGACGAAGGAGGGGTAGTCCGTAGATAGACAATTCGTCGTAGTCTCGCTTAGCGAGACGAGGGCGAGTAACCGATTGATTCCACGGGGTCTAACTCCGCGGGAACTCTGCAAAGAAATTTATGACTATCTTGTTAGTAAAATTCAATAAAACAACCAGCCAGTATTGGTATTATGTCTTTTTCTTAAGGCCGGTTTTATGCGTTTTGTATAGCGAAAGCATGTAACGAGAACTGTTCTCGGGACATTAAGATCACATAGAACTTATTAAACCGGCCTGAAGAGGGCCGGTTATCTTTTTGAGGAGGGGCACTATGGCAACCCTATCAACCTTTGAAGTAGACCAGTTCAATGTAGAAGGATTTTTCAAGGCGAAAGTTCCTCTTTTTGAACTGGAGTTAGCTTTCGGCGGGAGGACTGAAAGGGTCCGAGAGTTTGTGGCTGACTTGAATTCTCTCAACTGTGTTGAGAGGGAACCTGTTTGGCGAGCCATGGCCGTTGCTGCCGAGCAAGCGGTCATAGATGCCGCTGAATGGCAAGAAAGAGTCACGAGGACTCATCCTCGTCGATGGGGAGGAGGGTGGTGAGATGAAATACTTCTCTCTTGATGAAGCTGTTATCGAGTTGCGGCGGCGACAGGATGAACGTTGGATAATCGAAAGGTTATCTAGCGTCATTGGCCGCGATATCTGGGAGTCCTGTCCGTTCTCGTCCTCTATGGGAATGATTGGACTCCTGCCTCGACATGTTGCCACAGCCCGGCTCGAAGATGTCCAATTCTTCGAGCGTTGCCAAGAGGTCGGCCTCTGGCCGGTCTGGGGAGATCATATTGACGATACATGGTCGTCAGAAAATCGGGATAAGCTTCGACTTTGTCATGTTCGAGTTGATGATGGCGAAGTCAGATTTTCCCGACGGCTTATAAAAGAGCCACAAAGGTGGAATCGCCGACCAATCGCTGCTGTTATGACTAATAGTGGCGAGTCATTGGTTAGTTTCCATCATCGCCTCTGGCAGGCGGTATTTGGCGGACGAGGGGAAATAGTGAATGTTTCTCCTTGGTTTGAGCAGTTAGGGGGTCGGGCAAAGTATTACTACTTCGCCTACTTAGCTGCTATGACTGTGAAGGGGGTACTCTTCGAAAGCTTCGATATCGAAGGAGCGCCACCGTCATTCGCAACCTTTGTTGGGCAGATTGTAAAACCTGCTTGGCAAGCGGTTGTTGATCAAATCGGCGTTGAACCGTTGATTGTTAAGCATCCACTGGTTAATTCCTTGGAGGAGGATCAGCGGCTTCGGGATTACTATGACCCACAAGTGATTCCGGAAGCGAAGGCCTCTTTGCCGTCGGATTCGGCAAAGAGGCAAAAGGATCTTATTCTGTCCAGATCGCTATGGTCTGGATACGAATAATCCAGCGAAAGGGGGAGAGCACAAGCTCTCCCCCTTTATATTTCTGTTGAGGCAATATGATAATGTCCTAGCGCGGGCAAGATAGAAATGTCCTAGTAACGCTCTTTGTGGTATCGGTAGTTATCATTGATAACTACCGAAAATATGTCCACAAAAGAAACAATTACTATGACAAAAAGAGAAGCAGAAAGGTTTTTAATCATCAGTAA
>JAZDOL010000063.1:0-8897 GCA_043798775.1 bacterium
GTTCGAGCTTCGTTCAGTAATTGCGATAAAATTAATAATAAATAGCAAGCCGGAGGTGAAAATTATCTTCATTAACCCAAAAAATCACGACAATATAGCCATATTAGAACATGACGCAAAAACAAGGCGAACCTAATAGAGAACAATCAGAAACACAACAAGAAGGCACGCCGGAATTACCAAGGGAAATGGAAATAAGTGCTGTCCTGAAGAGAATAGGGTTTTATAACTACGCCGATTGTGATATAGATACCAGGGAAAGAATTTCCCGAGGCATTCAAACAGATCAAGTTACCCAGACCTATGCTAATATCGCATGGATACTGGAAGATCCGGAACGCCGGGTTCCGCGGTTGATAGAAGACATAAAAGAAATGATAGAAAAAATAACTTGCGACCCGCGCCCTATCGAAGACTTTTTAGATAATCCCGATATAGATTTATCAACCGCAATAAATGAAGCAATGGAAATTGTTAACAAGCTTAAAACCATCGGTGACGTTGAGGTAGGTCGCAAAAGTTTGGTTAACCAAGCCCTGCAAGTAATCTATGCTTTAAGAACAAGAAAAGCCACGGCCAGCTTGCGACACATGCTCGCCAGAGGAGAATTTGAAAATATTCCCGAATTAAAAATAACGGTGGCAAATTGTTTGCGTTACGAAAAACCGTTAGAATGAGAAAAACCGCATCTTTTAATTGGACCGCGTCGCTAATCGCAAATGGAATTATGAAAAGAGAAGCAATTGAAGCAAAGCAACCAGAGATGGAAGAAGGCCCCGAAAAAACCATAGCCGATAAAATTAAAACCGGTGTTTTTATCGTTCTAAAAAATCTTTTCGGTGAAGGCCAGGCTAAAGTCGGCACCGACCTCATTTTTTCAAAAAATGTTACTGAACTCTACGACAAAGCCGCTGAGTATTATGATCGATACTATATCGGCGACTTTTTTACCGCTCTAGGAATCTCCAAAGACATATTACCGAAAGGCGACGCCGCTCTTGATATCGCCTGTGGCACTGGTTTAAGTACTCTACCACTCTTAGAAAAATTTAAGAGAGTGGTTGGTTTAGACCTTTCGGCGGGCATGCTCGAAAAAGCAAACGAAGAATTAAAACAAAAAGGCATCTTTAATTTATCGTTTATCAGGGGCGATATGACCGAGATGCCTTTTACTGATAATTCTTTTGATGCTCTTACCTGTATTGGCGCCGTCTTTCATCTTTCCGAAGAACAAGAACAAAATTTTGCCCGAGAAGCGCGCGTTTTGAGACCAGGCGGAACTCTGGTAATCACTCCGGAGGCTAAAATACGGAGCAAGGGACTAAACGCGAAAGTCGAAAAAACGCTTTTTCGTCTTGCCAACCCCTTAATGAAAAACAAAATCCGATTTTTAGATTTTACTCCCAATTATACCGAAGCGATGCTTAAAAGAGCCGGTTTTAAAACAGAACAGGTAAAGATCAGACGATGGCAAACGGAAATTGTGGTCGCCAAGAAACCGTTAAGCGCCGACGAAACGATTCTTGTTCAGCTGTGATTTTTGTTAAAAACCGATGCCGGCTGTTGATTAATTAGTTACCTGTATCCAATAATCGGATTTGATTCTGGTTTTTGTGGATTCAATTCCCGCAGCCCGACAAAATTATTGATACTTAGTTTTATGAGAAAAAGAGAGATCCTGAATTACCTTGTTGCTTCCGACGTTGCCCTATCCGCCGGTTTTTCGATAATCTCCCCAATCTTTGCCATTTTTATTCTTGATAATATTAGCGGCGGCGATTTAAAGGTGGTTGGTTTTGCCACCGCGATTTTTGTTGCCGTGCGCGGAGTGTTGCAAATACCTGTCGGCCGACTTTTAGATAAACTACACGGTAACCGCGATGAATATATATTTCTGACCACCGCTTTTATCATCCTTGCTATCAGCCCGGTTTTATATCTTATCGTAAAAACACCGCTTCAGCTTTACTTAGTCCAATTTTTATACGCAATCGGTTACGCGATGAACTACCCGGCATGGACATCGTTATTTACCAGACACATCGAGAAAGAGGCCGAGGGGCGCAGTTGGGCGACCTACTCAACGATAACCGATTTCGGCGGAGCGGCAGCAGCCGCGATCAGCGGAATCATTGCCGAAAAGTACGGCTTTCCACCTATTGTATGGATAACTTTAATGCTAAACATTATTGGCTTTATTACCATTCTCAAGCTTTACCCTCATTTCCGTTCGGAGGTCTAAATTATCGTTAGTTTTCTTTTATTCTATCGTCCCCCATATAGTAAGAAATTTAATCAACAACTATCTCCGGCTGATAAAACGGATTGATTTTTGTCGGGACAGACACGATACGGACTATTTTTTTATCGGCAACGATTGCCTTGATAATCAGGCCGCTCATTGTTTCTTTTGAGAAATCCTGGTCAAAAACGAAATTGCCCAGAGAGTACGCGATAAAGCCGTTTTTATATCTTTCCGTCTCCTGAACTACATGAGGGTGATGACCGATTACTAAATCAGCGCCGTTATCGATAAATAACCGATAGCGGTCTTTTTGTTTCTGATTAGACGCTGTTTGGTATTCATCACCCATATGATAGGAAACAACAACGAGATCTGCCGCCTGCTTTGCTTCTTTGATGCGGTTTATCACTTCGTCATCTTCAAACCGGCTCACTCCCAATCTGGTTTCCGTTGCCAGCCACCCTCTTGGCGCCAAGTCGGTATAAGCCAAGTAGGCCACTTTTGTGCCATTAATTTCTTTTATAACCGGGCTATTCGCTTCTGTTTCATTAAACCCAGCGCCAACATAGCTAATGCCACTGGCACGAAGCCGTTTGAAAGTATCTTTAATTGCCGCCTCGTCGTAATCGAAGATATGATTATTCGCCAAAGATACAATATCTAAACCAAGGTACGCCAATCCATTAACTGCCTTGGGATCCATTCGAAAAGAATACATTGTTCCGATTTTTCTTCCCTTGTCAGAAACAGGACCTTCCAGGTTGCCAAAAATAACCTTTTTGCCAATTGACCGAAAATATGGGGCAATTTTCTGGAAAGGAAACGACCAGTCGCCATTCCCTTCTTTATTGATTTTTATTTCTACTCCGCGATCAAGCATAATATCACCGACAAAATATAAGGTAGCGATTTTTTTAACAGGGGTTCCGGCAAAACTCAATATCTGACGATTAATCGCCGCAATCTCGCTATTGGTCAAATAAGCCGTTAATGCAGTAGCGATACCCGTAACGAGTATTGCCAGCAGAGTCAACGAAATTTTCAGCCGATTTGCCTTTATGTTTTTCATAATATAATCAAGATAACACGAATCTGTTTCAAACAACAAAAAATACGCCCGAGGCGTATCTTTTGCATCCCGCTTTCGTCTAGAAAGATATATCCGGATGATTCTAAGTGGGTATCCAAGCTACTGTCCGAAGACAATAGACAATTTAGATTCCCCGTAAATTGTATTCCAGATCTGACTAGAAGATCAGCAGGACTGGTTTAATTATAGTTTGTAACAATGTCGTGTCAATCGGAACTAATCCCCAGCCTATAACTCCAATACTGACACTAATTGCTTGATCATCGATAAGACAACTGCCGGTGGCATTAAGCTATATGAAGGCACGCCATCGTCATCAACAGTCCATGGCCTTTCGCTAACAGTAACCTTTCCATCTTCGCCACGATTAAGAACAAATTCCGGCGTCAATTCATAATCGTCCATTAGGTTTTTGGCGTCACTAACGGGGACAGCGTTTCTTAACAATACTTTGGGAATTCCGTGAAGATTAAATGATTTTTCAATCAGTTGACCGTCGATTGTCAGCCGCTCTCTGATTGGAGCGATTCCCAATTCGTCGCCTTCCTTTTGGAGCATTCTGACATTTTGACATTCAGGGTTATCGCACAATAAATAGAATTCCTGCTTTTCTTCGTCAAATCCCGGATTGGGGGTTGGCAATAGTTTCAAGTTTCTCGATGTTTGGCATTTCGGACAAACCCGACGCCACTTAATCCTCTCGTCAATAACTGTTTCCGGAACATTGATTAACACGAAAATATCTTGGTCTTCACGGTAGCCAATCAGGTCGCGAAAAAACAACGAATACGAAATCTGATCAAGCTCTCGCGGGAAGCCATCGATAAAAACCGTCTTTTTGTTCTTTCTCGAAATCTCTCTTTTAACAAGAGCGAGAATTAATTCTGTTGGTAAAAGCACTTTCGTGCTTCGGTTAATCAACGCCTGCCAGGCGTCGTCGAGCGGTATCCAACCGCGGTAGTTTGTCTTTAAGAATTCATAAAGCGCTTTTTTCTTCTCTTCATCTTTCAATTCCTCATCAATTCCCCGCACCATATCCCCAATCGACAAATGCTCAATATATTCCGGACCGACAATTTCTCCCAACATTTTTGTATAGGTTCCTTTTCCGGAATTCTTTTTTCCCAACAAATACGCGATAAAAGTATTATCTTTCAGATAATTGCGTAATTTATTAACATCTTCGCCGACCTTAGCCTCAAAATACTTTTTCCGATCTTCGGGATTTGTAAGATCAAATTTCTGATCTACTCCGCTAACCTTTGTCTTGAACACAGGAAACTCCATCATATTTGTTATTTTAATTTATTAATCGCGCGATAATATATATTTAATATCTATGTTATCATTTTTCTGATGTAATCTTTATCTTTTCGCCATTGCTTATCGTTGTAATATCGCCGGAAATATCCGTTCTTAGGATTTTAATATCATAATTTGCCATTCTTTTAAAGACCGCTTCGCTGGGATGGCCGTAATTATTCTCGCCAACGGAAATAATTGCCACCGACGGGCTCACCGATTTTAAAAACGCATCAGTGGTGGAGCTGGCGCTTCCATGATGAGGAATCTTTAATATCGACGACTTTAGATTATAACCGGCTTTGATAATCTCTTTTTCCGTTCCGCCGTTTATATCGCTGGTGAATAGATATGAAATCTTATCAAACGATAATCTTGCCACAATCGCGTCTTCGTTTACGCTCGTCTTTTTACTATTGGTGATTGTCTTAACTTTCGGATGGATAATGTTTAAATAAACATTGCCGGAGATTAATTTATTCCCGCTTACTCCATAACGAACATTCGCTTGTTCTGTTTTTAACGCCGATTGCCATTCTTTAATTTCTTCGTTTGATTTATTCGTTTCCGGCATTATCACATTGCCGACATTGTAATTCTTAATAACTTCTATCAACCCGCCCATATGATCGTGATCCGGATGGGTTAGAATTATCGCGTCTAATCGGCGGTCCCAAAAAGGCATAGCCGTGTTTAATTTCTCAAGAATTGCATTATCCGGCCCGCCATCAATCAAAATCTTGTGTCTTAGCGGGGTAATTATAAGGATCGCGTCTCCTTGACCGATGTCAAAAAATTCAACCTTCAGGGCGGATGGCCTTGATAAATCGTAAACGGCAATCCATCCAAGGATATTAACAATAACCAAGAGTTCAATAATTGCCAGGTGATGGTTGTTTTTTGTAAGCATCTAACTAAAAGGCCCAAGAAACGATTTGTTTTTGGGCCAATAAGTTTAAGGAAGTAAATTCATACTTTTTTAAGGTGTTTCGTCTCGCTAAGCGAGACGACCAAAAGAGTAACCTCCTTTGGAATCCTCATTATTTAGCGTTTCCCAATATTCTAAACATCGTCGTTCCGCAGACCGGGCAAACTCCCTTTAGGCCTCTGCCTTTGGTTCCGCCTTTCTTTTCCATCACAACCTCCTTTTCGTCTTTCATCTCTTGTTTCGCTTTGCATTTAACACAATATGCTGTTGTTCCCATATTATTTTTTCGTTTTCAAGCTAATTCATAATCGTTCTAAGATCGACCTTTCTTAGTTGGGTTTCCCTTGTTTGGGCTTCCCCCATTCCTATTCCAGTATTACTATACCTTAATTTATGCGTAAACGGTAGTCAAGAGCTGGCGGATACTAAGAATCAATGCCACTAGTTTTTTTCCGGTAAAAAATTATTATATTATTCTTATGGTGGTATATTTGATATTCTCCCAAAACTTTATCAAAAAGAGCGACCCATTCTTTCCTTTTTAGAGGTCCCCCGGCGTCGAAAAATCGATGATAGAGATCAAGACAGGGCTCGCATATAAACAGGTAGGAAAAGTTGTTTTTCGCTTCTTCTAAAGTTTTTTCTTTATCCTCGGCATGATGCAGTGAGAATGTAAAAGTTGCCATCTCGCCTTCAGGCAAGCCCCGATCGAAGTTCAGATATCTGGTATCTATACCCCTACCCTTCGCCTTTAATACTCCATGAATGGAGGAATCGTATCCGATAACCGATTTCGGCTTAAAAACGCTGATTATTCTTAACGTGTTACTGCCATCGCCGCATCCGAGATCGGCGATATTCCTTCCCAGAAAATCATCGGGGATGTTTTTTTGGATAAAGGAAAACAACGGATCATGAAACCGCGTATAATAACAGCCAAAGTATCGGTAAATAATATTTTCGGCAATCCACCTATTAAGCCCCATATGTCAAAATGCTAGTTTACTATAAAAATATAGCTTTTAAAATCCGTAAAAACAAGACGCTGGATTTAACGGATAATCCCGCCGCCGATAAGCTCTTCGCCCCTATAGAATACCGTCGATTGCCCTGGCGCAATTGCTTTTTGGGGCTTAGCCAACACTACCCCATAGATTCCTTTCTTATTCGATTCTGATACTTGAGCAACCGCCTCGTTTTGCCGGTAGCGGGTTTTTATCTTAACGGACAACGGAAACTTTGGTTCGTTGCCGTTAATCCAATTTGCCTGCCTAATCGTAAACTCATCCGTAAAAAGCTGTTCTTCATTTTTTGTGACTGCCAGCTCATTTGTTGCCGTATTCTTATTTAAGACGAAATACGGACCGCCGGACAAGCCAAGACCCTTTCTTTGGCCCGGGGTATATAAAAATAAACTACTATGCTTTCCTAAAACATTACCCTTGTCGTCAATAATATTTCCCGGCTTTAAGTTAAAATTCTTTTTCAAAAAACACTCTATTCCCTCTTGAGCGAAACAAATCTCTTGCGATTCGTCTATTTTTTCTTCCTTTTTATCGGAATAATGCGGCAAACCGATTTCCATGGCAATCGATTTGATCTCGTTCTTGGTATAATTTCCCAAGGGAAAAATGGTTTGTTTTAGTATTTTTTGGCTCAACCCCCAAAGGAAATACGATTGGTCCTTACTACTATCAAGGCCCTTTAATAGCTTGACGCCGGCAATGCTTTTTTTGACTCGCGCGTAGTGGCCGGTAGCAAAATAATCAAAACCTTCTTTAACCGCCAATTGATTGAGGACGCCAAACTTAATTTCTGGGTTACAAATAACGCAAGGGTTGGGCGTTTTATTGTCTTGGTACTCTTTTAAAAACGGTTTAATCACTTTCTGTTTGAATTCTTCCCGCAAATCAACGACCTGATACGGAATGTTTAGAAACTTGGCAATCACTCGGGCTTTTTCCAATCCGGCATCCTTTGAAATAAGACGAAAGTGAACCCCTTTGACGGCGTACCCTTGTTTCGTCAATAAAAAAGCAGTGACCGACGAATCAACCCCCCCGGACATCGCCACAAGAACTTTGGGCTTATTGCCCCGAACCAAGTCAGGGAACATTTTGTACTTGCCTGTCATGAGTTTTATCGAATGGCCTGCCATGAGTTTTATCGAATGGCCTGTCATGAGTTTTATCGAATGGCCCGCCATGAGTTTTATCGAATGGCCCGCCATGAGTTATTTTATAGAGTAAAAGTTTCAAAATTTGTAGTTGAATGTAAAGATTCTTCCATACATTTAACATATTCCTTGCCGCAATCATATTCCAAGTTATCGATAACCATTTGGATCGATTTGTATGGTTCGCTCGGCAAGGACGAAATGTATTTGTATTTTTTATATACAGGTTTCCATAAATCGACTAACAAATTGTTCAAATCGGTATATATTCCATAAATAATATAATCGGCCAGCTTGGGTGAAAGTTTATTATAGTCAGATCTTTCATTTGGAAAACGAATATGATGAGTTAGCGATCCGAATTCGTGATCAAACATATTTACGGCAGAATAGCGGATATTGCCATTTTTATGCTGAAGAAGGTGAAACAGCCAAGAAAAAAGAAAATCCGGTTGGCTCTCCCTATCGTGTAAATAATACAAAACCGACACCGCTATGACAAAGTTTTCCTGCCGCCAATCTTCCGCGATTTTTACATATTCACTGGGCGCGCTTTCGATAATTAATGTAATATCTTGAAATTGCCCACTACTATGCGAACTATACAAAAATTTTCGCGCCTCTCGCGCCGCCTGCCGACTCGCTTCCTTATCCGCGGTTAAAATAGTATTGAAGAGTTCAATAAATGTTCCCATTAATTGTCGCATTATTCCCTTGTTGAGTTCCGACCCTCTAATTTATTATTTTTCCAATAATTTCGTCAATTTTATTTCTTTCGGCGACGATTTTTTGCTTCATTTCTTCCTGCTTGTCTAATTCTGCCTTGATTTCATCAACGATTTTTTGCTGGCCTTTTAGAGAAATACCAATCATCGGAAATTCTTGAATTTGACTAGGGAATATGTTTGTATTATTTCCCAATCCTTTTTTATTTACTTCAATTAAATATTGAAAATAATTAGTTCTAAAATAATAGTAAGCAAATAAATGGTTGTAGTTTTGTAACCTTATCCTCATCGTAAAGTCAGCAAAAATTCCATACAAATCTTCATCATCGATCAAGGCGACTTTTCCAATCGTTCCCTCTCCCGAACGAGCTATTAAGATATCGTTTTGGGAAATTGTTTTATTCTTGTTTCGATTTGAATATTCTCTT
>JAZDOL010000076.1:0-10645 GCA_043798775.1 bacterium
GTTGGGGGGAGGAATGCCGAGCCGTCCGAGCGTTCCGCCGAGCGAAGCGAGGCAGTTATTTCAGATTTCGCTTTTTGGATTTGTGTATCAGATTTGGCAAGATAATTTCAAAAGTTTGCGAAGGTTTTAATTCGGGAGCCAAGAAACTAGATACGAACTCATTTTTTGAAGATGAGATTGTTTGCTCGCCCAGCCCCACCACAAGCGGGGCTGGGCTCGCTTTCACGGCGGCTTCGCCGCCGCTCCGGCGGGGAATGAAGCGGATTTTAATGCTTTCGGGGGAAATCAATTTTTTCTTTTTAAAAACTAATAATATAAATTTATGAATATGAAAAATTGCGCCATTTATACTCGCGTTTCAACTGATAACCAAGCAGAAAAAGAATTTTCATCTTGCGAAGCGCAAGAGCAGAAAATCCGGTCGTTTATAGCGAGTCAAAACGACTGGCAGGTTTTGAAAATATACAACGACGCCGGATTTTCGGGGGCAACCATAGAGCGTCCTGCTTTGCAGGAACTACTTGCAGACTTGAAAAAAGAAAAAATTGATGTGGTTTTGGTCTATAAAATTGATCGGCTCACCCGTTCGCCAAAAGATTTTTACCAACTGATTGATTTTTTTGAGCAAGCAAAAATTGATTTTATTTCCATTACGGAAAGATTTGATACCTCAACGCCCGCCGGAAGGTTGCTTCGCAACATTATGCTCACTTTTTCGCAGTTTGAAAGAGAACTAACCAGCGAAAGAACAAAAGATAAAATGTTGGAGCGTGCGAAAAAGGGTCTAGCGAACGGCGGGCTTACTCCTTATGGCTACGCTCGGCAGGATAAAAAACTTATCGTGCACCCCAAAGAAGCGGAGGAAATAAAATCAATTTTTGAAACTTATGTTGAAAGTGGCTCAACGGCGAAGACTTACCAAATGTTGAAAAACAAAAAAGTCAAAAATAAGTTAGGCAAAAATTTCTCCAAAACAAACATCAGCCACATTTTGCGAAATATTGTCTACATAGGCAAGGTTTTGCACAATGGCGAAATTTATCAAGGTATTCACGAGCCGATAATCTCGGAAGAAATTTTTGTCCTTGCTCAAAAAATTCATAAGGAAAAACGGAAAAAATTTAGAGTGTACAAAAATTTTCTGTTCGGCGGACTTATAAAATGCGAGGAGTGCGGCTCAAATATGACTTCTTGTTTTACCAACAAATATATCGGTGGGAAGTTAAATCGATATTATTACTATCGTTGCACCGCCACGATGAAGCAAGACTGGCAAGCGTGTTCTGTAAAACAAGTGTCCGCCGAACGATTGGAAGATTTTTGTTTGGAAAATTTAGAGCGCATTTCGGTTGATAAAAACTATGTTGAAAATCTCGTTTTTCGCCTAAACAACGACGAACAAGCTGGACACCGCGCTGGATACGAACTAACGGACGGATGCTCTAAATTTTCCACCGAAAGCATTTCGAACACTCTAAAATTTTTCCTTACCAGACTCAAAACCACCAAAGGAATTGAAAGAAATCTTTTTACCAAAAAGTTTCTTTCAAACATTTTCTATTCCCCCGAAAGCATTAAAATCCGCTTCATTCCCCGCTGGAGCGGCGGCGAAGCCGCCGTGAAAGCGAGACCAGCCCCGCTTGTGGTGGGGCTGGGCGAGCAAACAATCTCATCTTCAAAAAATGAGTTCGTATCTAGTTTCTTGGCTCCGCGGCCAGGATTCGAACCTGGAACCTGGGGATTACACTTGATCCCAATATTTCTATTAGGCGTGGACTATGTCATTACCTTGGCAAATTGCTTTAGGTATCTCGGTATCTAGTCTCTACGGAGCTTCCTCGTTTCACTCGGGACTTAAGTCCTGAGCTTGTCGAAGGATTCCCACGGCGTTACCTTTTGCTATCAAGCAGGAGGGTTTCACCGTTATCCCAAGATTTTCACCTAAGAGTTTCCTCTTAGGGCTGCAATTATTTACAGTCCCTCGCTCTGCCGTTGAGCTACCGCGGAATGTATATTTATATATTCCGCATATAGCGTCGGGGCTACCGCGGAATGTATTTGTTAAGAACTGTTTACTTTATAGTATTTTTCTTGTTGTAAAGCAATATGGCGCAAGCTGCCGGTTTGTTAAATCTGTCAGATTTGCTATTTTAGACATATAAATAATAAATGCCGATAGGGCAGAGACATTATTAAAGTAAAATTAAAAAAATATGGAACAGGAAACAAAAAAAATTGAACTGACCAATAGGTTATTTTATCTTGCCGTTGTTCTCGCGGGAGGATTTTTTATTTCAGTAGCGGCCCAATTGTATATGACGATTACCAGCTCGGCAGAAAACTATCCTCGTGAATTAACAGTAAGCGCCACTGGCAGAACATTTATCGTCCCAGATATTGCCCTTGTTAGTTTGGGAGTTTCGACCGAAGGAAAAGATGTGAAAACGATTGTTAGCGAGAATAATCAAAAAATGAGTGATATTACAAAAGAAATCAAGGCGTTAGGGGTGGAGGACAAAGATATTCAGACGGCGAATTACAGCTTAACCCCGCAATACGATTATCCGCAATACGGAGAGCGGATTTTTAGAGGGTATGTGGTTAATCAGGAGATTCGCGTGAAGGTCCGCGACTTTACCAAAATCGGTGATGTCTTGACAAGGGCAACGGAAAAAGGAGCAAACCTGATTGGCGATTTCCAGTTTACCGTAGAGGACGAGGCAAAAGCCAAGCAAACGGCAAGGACGGAGGCGATAAAGAAAGCCAAAGAGAAGGCCGGGCAAATCGCCAAAGAAACAGGATTAAAAATGGGAAAGATAATTAATATTTACGAAGATTCTTATTACAATCCGACAGCGAACATGGCCAATGCCAAATATGAAACGGGTGGCGGTTCCCCAAGTCCGGCGGCAGACATTCAGCCGGGGACGCAGGAAATCACTGTTACTACCAGTTTGGTTTATCGGGTTAAATAGTTTAATAACTAGCGCAAAAACCGGCGATGGCGCCGGTTTTTTTGTTATTTTGCAATGTGGCGTTTGACAAAAGACATCATTAGTGTTCCAATGGTAACAGAAAGGAGGAGGCGAAATGAGAATCGCTTTCTACGGAAATTTCAGCAGGGAGAGAAAAACGCAGTTGCGTGGTATGGCCATATTGCGTGGCCACACAGTCGTTTATAATCCTCAGAAGGCGGCCAAAGTTTTTACTATGGCCTATCCGGCGAACCTCAATCGGATGGATGTCATCCGCAAGAGAGGCGGATTTGTCGTCGTTCTGGCTACGATTATCCTGAAGGAAGAAGTAATCGGGGCTTACTTTAAGGCCGGAGCTTATGATGTTACCGATTGCCCTTGTACCGACGACGGCGTAGACGCCATGTTGGCAATGCTGGAGTCGGAGATGAAGGAGATCTTCTCCGAATGACCGCTTGCGGTATCAGAAAGTCCCGGTGGCAACGCCGGGACTTTTTTAATAAATCAAATTACTTATGGTATTATTAAATATTGTTAAATTATCTTGATACTGTGAAAATATATTTGATTCGCCACGGGCAAACTACCGGAGATGTTGAGGATCGCTATGGCGGCGATTACGACGACCGTCTTTCGGATTTGGGGAAGAAACAGGCAAACGAATTAGCGGAAAAGCTCGCGGGTTTGAATGTTGATGTTCAACCCCGGGGGTTGAACATGAAAATAATATCCAGCCCCAAGATTCGTGCTAAAGAAACAGCGGAAATTATTAGTAAAAAAATCGGCGCAGGTGTTGAAATCGCCGATGGGTTTAGGGAAAGAAACCGCTATGGAATTTTAACGGGAATGACGAAAACCGAAGCTAAAGAAAAATACCCTGAATTAGCAGAAGAAGTGAAAGATCTCCACGCGACAATAACTAGTGCCGAGGACTACGAGTCGTTTCGTGAACGGATACACACAGCTTTGGCCGAAATTGTCAGCCGGAATAATAACGCAATCGCCATCGTAACTCATGGCGGACCAATGAAATTGATTTTTGAAGACGTATTTAACGCAAAAAAAATCGATATCGACGACTGTGGCTTTGCCGAAATCGAAAATGATAACGGCGTTCTAAAAGTGATTAAGCTTAATGGGATTAAAATTGAGTAATAATTTAGAAAAAACTGACAAATTTTTAATAAATGAAACCTAATGCCTGTTGATGCGTTATATATATAGTTATTCATAACCTATAAATAAGGTCGGAAATAAATAAAAAAGATCATCTCTATGAAAAAACTTATATTCATCGGCCTGATAGCGGTATTTATGGCAACTGCCGTCGGTGTCAGTTTTGCCAAATCGGTATATAGGAAAGATCCACCGGAGAAAGCCAATTTTGATGTTAATTGTGTGAAACCGGCGGTCGAAAAAAGAGAAACCGCGATAATTGCCAGCTATGACAAAATGTCGGCGTGCGCCAAAACCGCTTTAACGCAGAGAAAAACGTCGGTATTTGAAGCGTGGGGAAAAACCGATAATGTGGAAAGAAGAACAATGCGTAATACGGCATGGACCGCTTTTACTAAAGCGAAGCGGGCTTGCCAACAAATATACAAAGCCGAAGTTAAGGCAACGTGGAAACTGTTTCATGAAGAAACAAAATCCTGTAAGGTTGTTACCCGGGGAGCGGAACCGGAAGAGCATGATAGTAGGATAGAAGAGTAAGAAAGCATTAAATACGGCGCAGAGATGCGCCGTTTTGTTTTTCAAAGCCGATATTTCTGATAAGATAGAAAGATGAATAGAAAAGTTATTTTAGCCACGGTGTTTTTTACGGGAGCAGCCGTCTTGGTAATTGAAGTTACGGCGACCCGTATTTTGGCGCCATATTTTGGAAACACCCTTTATACCGTCTCCAGCATTATTGCCGTTATTTTGGGAGCTTTGAGTATCGGCTATTATTTTGGGGGAATTCTTGCCGATAAAAATCCGGATTACCGCCGGTTTTTTTATATCATTATCGTTGCCGCTATTTTTTGTTTGCTTATCCAACTGTTTTCTGTTTCGATTTTAAAAGATTTGGGATATGTCCTGAATATTAAGTGGGGGCCGTTAATTGTTAGTATGATAATTTTTTTTATCCCCAGCGCGCTTTTAGGAATGCTGTCTCCATATGCCGTTAAATTAATCAGCCACGATTTAGCAACTGCCGGTCGTGATTCGGGAATGATATTTTTTCTTTCAACATTAGGCAGTATTACCGGTAGCTTAATCACCGGTTTTTATTTAATTCCTAATTATGGTGTTTCCGCTATTATTATTGCTACCGCCCTTTTCTTATTCATTATCGGGGCAATTGGAATATTTTTGTTCAGGATTTCTTCAACAGAAAAATCATTTCTCAAAATGGAAATAGCTATTCTGTGTGGCATTCTTGGGATAATGATTGGAATGATGATGCTGATTTTTGCGACTTCAAAAAGAGATGATTCTACGATATTCCAAAAAGACGGATTATATGGCCGGATAAGAATTACCACCCAAGAAATAAACAATCGTCCGGCGCTTAATCTCTATATCGACCGCACGAGAGAGGGGGCAGTATATACCGACAGTTACGAGTTGCCGGTCCGTTATGCTAATTATTACTCTTTATATCAGTTGATTAATCCGGAAATGAAAACCGCTTTATTTTTAGGAGGCGGGCTTTATTCAATGCCGAGAGCGTTGTTAATGGATAGTCAGGATATTGAAAATGTTGATGTCGCGGAAATTGACCCCGAACTATATATTTTAGCCAGAAAATATTTTAATTTGGTCGAAGACAGGCGACTAACTAATAATGTTGGCGACGGGCGGCGTTTTCTAATTGAAACAAACAATAAATACGAAATGATATTTGCCGATGTTTATTATTCGCTGTATTCGATTCCTGTTCATTTCACTACCCGGGAGTTTTTTCAATTAGCTAAAAGTAAACTGGCCGATAACGGCTTTTTTGCGATGAACGTTATCGGCTCTTTGGATGAAAACAAAAATGATTTTTTATTGTCCGAATTCAAAACATTCCAGTCGGTATTTAAAAACAGTTATATTTTTAGCGATTCGCCGAAGGGTAAAGGAATTCAAAATTTTATTTTTCTTGGGATTAAAGACGAAGGATATAATCTTGATCTGATTGCGGGGCATAGCAGGTTGCCAATAATCGGCGACCTTGCTGATAAAATAATCAATCCGGCCGATTTGCCGTTAAATACGGCAATAATTCTTACCGACGATTACAGTCCGGTGGAAAAACTGACGGCCGATACTTTCTAATATTTCTTTTACGGATTACAATGAAAGAGGATAAAATAAATTATATTTATTGTTATGCTTAAAGCTCTTATATTCGACCTAAATGGCGTTCTCGTTCAAGGTCCTTTTTTAAGCGAAAGATTTAAAGACAAATACGGAGCACCCGTAGATGTATTTTTGCCGGCCTTAAAAGAAATAATGGCAAAAGTGAGAAAGCCGGAAGCCGGCGACGCTTTTTTATATTGGCAACCATACTTCGCAAAGTGGGGACTGAAAATTGAAAAACAAGAATTTTTTAACTTTTGGTTTAAAGCAGAAAAAGAAGCGCCGGAAATTATTGAAATGGCGAGGGTAGTAAAGGCGCGGGGACTTAAATTATTCATTCTCTCTAATAACTTTGAAGAGCGCGCTATCTACTGCCGTGACCATTTTTCGTTTATCCATGACATATTCGATAATGTCTATTATTCTTGGCAAACGGGCTTTGTAAAACCCGACCCTCGGGCATTTACCAATTTGTTATTTGTTAACGGATTAACACCGGAGGAGTGTTTGTATATCGACAATACCGAAGAAAATATCGGCGTCGCCAGAGATATCGGAATGAATGCTGAAATTTACACCGATACCGCCGGATTAAAAAAAACACTAACATCCTTTGGCGCGCTATAAATTATGGAGAAAAAATCCGATCAAATTAACAATCTCGAGAAAGAGCTGGCTATTACCAAGGCCTGGCTGGAGGCGTTTTTCGAAGACGCTCCCGATGCGTATTTTGTTTGCGATATTACGGGAACATTTGTTAACGGGAATAAGGCGGCAGAAAAGATGAGTGGTTACGAAAGGGGGGAGATAATTGGAAAGAATATGTTAAAAATAAAAATTATCCCCCTAAGCCAGATTCCTCGTCTTGCCCTCCGGCTGGCCGCCCATGCCGCAAAGCATGAGGTTGCTCCGGAGGAATATACTATAATTAGGAAAGATGGCAAAGAAGTTCCCGTGGAGATCACCGGTACGGTAGTAATAGTTGACGGAAAGCCGCTTATTATGGGCATTGCCCGCGACATTACTTTAAGAAAAAGAATCGAGCGAGATCTTCGCGACTCCGAAGAGCAGTTGGATGCCATTTTTGAAGGCAGTAAAGACGGCATTGTTCTCTTGGATAAAACGGGCAAAGTTATAAAGATCAATAAAACATTAATCGAATTAGGGGGAGTAAAGGAAAACGAAATTGTCGGTCAAAGAATAGGAGTTTTAAAGATGTTTACCCCGGCCAGTATTATTAAAATGATGTCGGCTTTTGCTCGCACATTAAGTGGATTATCGGTATCTCCATACGAAGTTGAAGCAATTGGCGCCGGCGGGAAGAAAATGATTGCCGAAATCCACGGTTCGATCGGCTACCGGAATGGAGAAAGTATCGGCGTGGTGGCGGTATTAAGAAATATTACCGAGAGAAAAGCCGTCGAAGAAGAGATTATAAAAAAAACCGTGGAATTGGAAAAGTTTAATAAATTAGCCGTCGGCCGGGAATTGAAAATAATTGAGTTGAAAAACAAGGTCAAAGAACTAGAAGCGCAACTCGGTAAAATAGAAGGAGGTAATATTACTACTTAATAAAATGAATCTGCAAAGTTCTGGAATCGGCGATCTGTTAAGTGATATCGGCGCCAGTTTTAGTTCGAAGAGAGTAACGTTGGTCACTTTTCTTGTTTTGTTGACGGGGGCAAAATTTTTATTAAAGCCCGATTTGCCGATTCTTATTATATATGTTATTGCATTATGGCTCTTATTATCATTTGTTTTTTGGTTTCTGATAAAACGACAAAGGAAAATAAATGTTGTTAATACTATTCATTTTGTTTGGTTTACTCTGGAACTGGTGTTTATGACATTAATTATTCACTGGCTCGGTGGCGTTGAGTGGGTAGGGGTGATATTCTATACGCTATTTTGCGTTTACGGAATTTTTCTTTTACCAAAGAACGCGGGCTACGCATTATCTTTTTTATCGGTTGTATTCTATGTTTCTTTGGTAATTGCCGAATATATGCGGCTTATCGATCACCATGACTTTTTAAATCATGACGGGCTATATCTGGACGGGAAGTATGTTTTGATTACACTAATATTCACGGTGGGATTGTTTCATTTTTTAACTTTCGCAACAGGAATGTTTGCCAAACGGCTTAGAGAGCGTAGCCAAAGATTGGTTGAGGCAAGCGCCTTACTTGAAGACGCGAAGAATGTTTTAGAAGTTAGGGTTAAGGCGCGGACCGAGGAATTGGAGATCGTTAATCAAGGCCTTGACGAACATGTTCGCTTAAGGACAAAGGAGCTGGAAGAAAACAAGACCGAGTTGCAAAAAAAAGTGGACGAATTGGAGGCGATTCAGAAATTAATGGTTGGGCGGGAATTAAAAATGATGGAACTCAAGAAAGAATTAGATCAATTTAAAAAAATCGTAGCTAATAAATAAAAATTGTCCGTAACCTGTAATAAATCATTTGTATAAACATATGAACAACGATAAATACACACTTCCCGAACTTCCTTACAAATATAATGAATTATTGCCGTATATATCGAAGGAGCAGTTAACGATTCACCACCAAAAACATCATCAAGCGTATGTTAACGGCGCAAACACCATTTTGGAAAAGATTGTCAAGGCGCGGGTTGATGGCGTGGATATAGATATGAGGGCGGTCGCGAAAGAATTGTCGTTTAATGTTGGTGGCCACTTTTTTCATTCG
This sequence comes from bacterium, assembly GCA_043798775.1. Lineage (GTDB taxonomy): Bacteria > Patescibacteriota > Minisyncoccia > Minisyncoccales > GWA2-46-15 > CAZUEG01. The sequence continues at coordinate 9,017 of JAZDOL010000076.1, forward strand.
TTGTTTTGGGCAAATTTAAAACCATCGACGGGAGAGATAAACGAGCCTATCGGGAAATTGCTTAAAACGATTATCAGTGAATTCGGAACCTTTGAAAGATTTAAAAAAGAATTTGCCCAAACAGCAATGACTGTTGAGGGATCGGGGTGGGCCGCCCTAACAATTTGCCCGACGACGAGACGACCGATGATTATGCAAGTGGAAAAACATAACGCCAATTTATATCCGCAATTCCCAATTCTTTTAGTCATTGATATGTTCGAACATGCCTATTATCTCGATTATAAAAACGAAAAAGCGAAATTCATCGATGCGTTTTGGAGTATCGTTAATTGGGGCGAGGTCGGTCGTCGGTTCGAGAAAGCCGTGTCTTAATTTAATTCGACAATATTTTAGTTTATTTCCGGCTTGACGAAGAGGCGGATTTTATTTGACATAAGAGTAAATCTGTTTGATAATAATATCGAAAGGAGGTGACTCGTGGAGTACATTATTTTTTTGGCGATATTGGCCATCGGCTATGTCGTCATCAACGGTTTCGCGGGCGCCATCGCCCAAGGGACCTCTGAAGGGCCAACCACAAGCAGTAAAGCGTTGGGGTGGCTGGCCTTCGTCATAATGGCTGCGATTTTTATCGCAGTCGTTATCGCGTCAATAAAATGACGCGGCGCAAAAATGGCTCAAACCGCAAGGTTGGCCATTTTTCATTACAATTTTAAGTTTAATAATTAAAAAGATTCATAATTATCTATAGGAATATTCACAAAACACTCTTAGAGCAGAGACATTTTTATGCTAAAGTGAATTATTAGTTGATATAAGAAATAACCATTGATTATGCCTAGAGGTCTTGGTGAAGCGCGGAAGTTTTTATCGCCGGAAGACGAACAATTGTTAAAAGACGCCCGTAATGTTGAAATTCCCGTTGAAGAAAACGGCATATCTTCTGATCCGGCTGGCAGGCAGGAATTAATTAGTCAAAGAGTAGATGAAGCAAAAAAGATAGTAAGGGAAAGGATGCAAAGAGAAGTATACAGCCGGGCGCGGGATTTCGGCGATGAATTAATAAAAACTTATGAAGACGAACAATATTTGCCATGGAAACAAATAAAAATGGCACTTGAAGGAAAAGCATCATTTGTTAAAGATAGGCATAAATATGAAGCTATCCTCTCCAAAATCAGCGGCTTGTCTCAAGAGCAAAAATTGATTTTTCGGTCAATAATCGAAAACGCAGAAGAAGATCATCGCCGGACGCAAACCGCGCTCACTGCTTTAAGCAATCTTAGCATCGGCGAAGCGATAAGAAAAAGGATTGGACGTTCTAAGGGTGAAATTTATTTTGACGAGGAAGCGGTCGGAAGAACATTATTTACGGCTGCCGATAAAGACTCTGGCAAGCCGAAAGGTAAGGCGTGGTGCGTTAATAGGGGGTTATACGCCGAGCTTTATCTTGATAACGAGGAAGATGTCCAGCGGCTGTATAGCCCGGAAGATGTTGTTATAGGGACTGATACCGTTGGCCAAAAAAAGAAATTCGTAAAAAAAATCGGCGGCTTCTTTTCATCCGATAAAAATATATCAATACCCAATGTCGTCGTAGCGAAAATGGCAGGATTATTATTGCCG
>JAZDOL010000003.1:0-2003 GCA_043798775.1 bacterium
TCCAGTTGCCATTTTAACTTCAAGGCACATTTATTCTTCTCTTTTCTTAGCTCAATTATTCTTTCTTTGATCCGTATCGGAGTCTCTTTCGGATTGGTCTTTGGCCTGGTTGACTTGGGTTCCAGCCCCTCTTCGCCGTACCGCTTGTAAGCCGCCAGCCACCGCTCCAGGCTCCGTTGACTGTGCGGACAGACTTTTACTGCTTCCGCCATTCGGATTTCTTTATTGTTAATCGGCAGAATCCACCTTAACCGCTCCTCTCTAATTGTTGTTGGCATATGGATAGACATATTCCCAGCCTAGACGCTGGGAACGGAAACCGCCATATGTGTGTGGACATTACCATGGTCTTGACGAGTAGTGCACTTAAGTTATATAATACCAAATCTTGATTGTTCATTAATAATTTCAATAGAAATACCAATAGCTCCAACATAAAAAACAAGCTAAGAAAGAGAGGAGAACATGAAATTATCGTTTATTGGAGGCGCTTCAGGGGTAGGAAAGACTTCTTTGTTAAAAGCTTTTTCTGATGTAAAACAAGTAAACACCGGGGATGAATTTAAGAAATTTATGACGCTTTCAAACAGAGATGAAATTCGGAAGGGAGATTGGTCTATTTTTGAGCCAGAAGTTACCGAAAGCGTAATAAATTTAATTTCTTGTGCCGTTAAAGAAAACAAAGATTTGATAATCGATACGCATTTTGCTGCAAAGATTTTTGCAAGGCGGTATCGGATTGGTTTAAAAGAGAAATACCTATATCAAATCGGGCAATCAATTTTTTCATTAGATTTCAGAAATGTTTCAGAAATTTCAATTATTTTGATTGCTACTGATCCTTTGTTGTTGCTGACTCGACGAAGATTAGACAAATCTCGGAATAGAGAACTTATTCCCTCGGATTGTTTTAACGATCTTCGAAGCAACGATATCTATTCATCGCGATACATGGCTGAAATAAGAAGGGCGGCATGGGATGGATTCAACAATCAACCTAAGGCCAAAATTCAATACCAGATTGTCAAAAATGATGTATTAGAACTTGCTCAAAATAAATTAACCAATCTTTTAAGGGGGTAAAAATGGCAAATTTTTTTTGGACGACAGATGTCGAAGAGGCAAAACAGGAGCAAAGGACATTAGCAGATTTAGTGGAGATAAGGAAGACCGCATTTAATTTTGTTGGATTTAAGAGAGGGCTCGCGATTGGCACTGCTTATGATGAAAACACTAAAACGGCTTTTGCCGCTTGTATTGTTTTTGATAGGGCAGGGAAAATTGTTGGTGACTTCTTTGCAGCAAGGGTCGAAGTGGATTTTCCGTATTTGGCTGGGTTATTAGCTTTTCGTGTTGGGCCTGCAATCTGTGCGGCTGTAGATAAAGTTATTGACGAGATCGATTTGTTTTTATTCGATGGGCAGGGTTTTGCTCATCCGAATAATTTCGGTCTTGCTTCTCACATTGGCGTTTTATTTAATAAACCGTCGATTGGAGTAACGCGAAAATTGCTATACGGGAATTATTCTCAGTCTGCCAGTCAACTATTTAGTACAGAAGTAAGGCATCCTCGAACAAATGTTATAATTGGATACCGAATTTCACTAGGCGCTATGAGGCAACCATTTTTTATGTCACCTGGTCATCAAATTACTTTGTCGGAATCACTTTCCGTGATTAAGTTAATTGCAGGCGACGGCGATTTTCCATACCCGATCAAAATCGCACACTCAAGGGCCAATAAATTGGCGAAAATTCATTGGGAAGCTAATAAAAAATAATCGCCAATCAAGTTAGTATTGATTTTGGCGACACAGCTTAGTATAATTAACAAGAAAGGAAGGAGAAACGCAAATATGGAAATATTATTTATTACGGGCAACGTCAAGAAGGCTGAAGAAGTTGCAGCGATTACTGGGTTAAATATTGCGGCAAAAAAATTGGATATTCCGGAGATTCAATCGCTAGATGTTGAGGAAGTTGCTCGCACAAAAGCGGCTACC
>JAZDOL010000018.1:0-20318 GCA_043798775.1 bacterium
GGAATCGGCAGTAAATTAAATACCGCCAAATACAAACAAATCATCGCAATAAATTGCATAAAGTAGCTAACTCCCAGCTTTCCCGCTTGACTAGCAAGACCAATAATTCCTATCGGTCCCATCGGCTCTACCCCTGTTGGCACGCCACGAAATAAATTAACTATCGCGTTGTAATACCCGTTAATAATCGCCACCGTTAAACGGCCGACATTTGATATTGCCTCTACTGGGGCGCGATAAAACGGTGTTTTTTTGATTGTTGTTTTCGATAAGATAATCCCCATTGGCCCTTCCCCGTTTTGTGGGTTTTCTCTCGGTTTTAGCGAAACCTCAAGCATTTTATCCCCTCTCTCTAAAACAAGGATAATCTCGTTCTTTAAGTTTCCAGACACAAAACCCTGCACGTCTTTTACTTTTTCAATTACTAATGAGTTATCGTTAACTGCCATTGATACGATATTATCTCCCGGCATTAACCCCGACACCGCTGCCGGTGATTTTGGTTGGACGCCGATAATCGTTACCCTTGGATTAATTAGATTAGTAACATCACTATCCTCGATATTTATCCTGGTGCCAATTGTTAATACGACTGTCAGTAAAACAATCGCCAGAATCCAAAACGAAATCACCCCGGCCATCGCAATCCAAAATCGTTTTCCTACCGGCTGATGCGAATATTTTGTCTGATCGTCTACGCCATTCTCGTCGGGGAATCTCACAAACGCGCCGAATGGCAATAAATTTAATGAATATATCGTTCCCCTATACTCTTTTTTTAAAAGACGGGGTGGATAACCGATACCAAATTCCTCGACTCGGACACCGAATTTCTTGGCGACAAAAAATGTCCAAATTCGTGGATTGCCAGTAGGGTGATTAAACTCAAGAAAGCAATAATTGTCATCATATTTGTGTATATTTATCTATCATTGTCTGCGTTTTTCAATCAGAAAAACATTCAGCAATCTGGTTTCCGGGTCGTTCGTTTCGCCCAGCGCGCAAAACTCACTCACGTTGGGTTGCTCGCTCTTTTCGGGCCAGTTAAGCTGGCCGAAAAACCATGCCCGCTTCGCAGACCCAAAGTGTCCCTGAAACCAATTGCCTCGTTTTAATGGATAGATAACGCTCATAGATTTTACGCATATTAATTCATTATCTCGTCTTCTTTTTTCTTGCCGATTTTCTCGATTTTTTCGTTATACTCATCGATAACTTTTTGTAATTCGTCTTTTGCCTTAAATTTATCGTCTTCTCTAACCTGTCCCTGCCGAAAACCTTCTTGAATTCTTCGCCACGCATCTTCACGATGACGACGAATTGTCAGACGCGCCTCTTCCATTTTACTATTCATCACTTTTAGCAATTCTTTGCGATATTCTTCATTAATCGGCGGAAATGGCAAACGAATAACATCTTTATCAACTACCGGATTAATTCCCAATTGCGAAGACAAAAAGGCCCTTTCGATACTTAGAAGAGACGATCTGTCCCACGGCTGAATCGTAATCGTCCGCGCGTCAGATAAAGAAAGCGCCGCTAATTGCTTTAATGGCGTTTTTGTTCCGTAATAATCAATTAACACTTCTTCAATTAAGGCAATTGACGGCCTTGATCCGTGAATTTTTGATAATTCTTTTTCTAAATAAATTACCGCCTTCTCTATTTCCGGTTTTGTTTTGTCGATTATTTCTTTATGCATATAAATTAAGATTTAACAATTGAATATTGGGTTAGATTTACAGTCCCGAATTATTTAATAGTTAACAACCGCTATATTTCTATCATCAACGCCTCCATCGTCAAGGTAGAATTAATGTTAGTGCGATCGATTAGCGCTTTCGTGTACTCTAGGCGAGCGATTATTTTTCTAATTTTTAACTTTTCTACCGATTGATTATTCGCGATGAATCTCTTTCTAAGCTCCCACACCCACATCGCCAGCATTTCCGTAATATTTTTGTAATCTTCACCAAGTTCTTTTATCATTATCATCCGACGGCTTAATGGCGATTTTAACATTTCGTCAAGAAGATTTAATTCCTTTTCTTGTTTTTCTAATCGTGAGGGATATTCAAGCAAATCCTTCGCTGTTCCGAATTTCCCCATTGCCAGACGGCCGGCGCGCTCTGCGTTACTTTTACTGACTCCCCCCTTAACTAAACCATTAATAATCACCTCTTCTTTTAAGGAATAGAACTTGATAACCGATAACCGCGAAAGGATTGTTTTTAATAACGCCTTTGGAAATGCTGTTATTAAGATAATTACCGTTTCCCCTTTCGGCTCTTCCAGGGTCTTTAACAAACAATTCTGCGCTTCTTCGTTTAGGCAATGGGCATCATCAATAATTGCCAATTTAATTTTTCCGTCTATAGACATCAGCGATAACCATGATATTAACTCACGAACCTGACCGATTTTTATTTCTTTTCCGTCGGGAATGATTATTTTAAAGTTTCCATTTATTCGTGACAACAAATCATCGCCGTAAATTTTTTTTGCCAACTCAACCGCTAGTGTTCTTTTACCGATTTTCTCCGATCCGCAAAAAACATATCCGTGCGAAAGATTGCCTATAGACATCAGCTGTGACAGATATTTCCATTGTTTTTCGTGTCCAATAAGCATTTGTTGGTTGACTATCTTTTAGACATAATGCTTTTCTTGTAGGTCTCAAGGTTTTCTAAAACGACACCCGTTCCCTTGGCAACGCACAATAGCGGTGTTTCGGCAATGAAACATGGTACTCCGGTTTTTTGCGAAATTAACTCGTCAATATTTTGCAACAACGCGCCACCCCCGGAAACAATCATCCCTTTATCCATAATGTCGGCCGATAACTCCGCCGGAGTCACCCAAAGAACTTGTTTTATGTTTTGGATAATTTCGTTTAATACATCTTGCGCAGCGTCGCATACTTCGTTAGACGACACTTTGATTGTTCGCGGTAACCCAAGAACTAAATCACGACCGGTAACGTCCATAACTTTTTCGTCTTTATCTTTTAACGCTGTCCCAATTTTCTTTTTTATCTCTTCGGCGGTCTGCGCGCCGATCGAAAGGTTATATTTTTTCTTTATATAGTCAGTGATTGCTTCGTCTATCTTGTCTCCCGCGCTTCTTACCGACCCGGCGGCAACCAATCCACCAAGAGAAATAACTGCGACCTCGGAGGTGCCACCGCCAATATCAACAATCATATGCCCCGAACAGGAATTAATTGGGATACCAGCGCCAATTGCCGCAAGGATCGGTTCTTTGGCAATATAAACCGCTTTTGCTCCGGCGGCAATCCCCGCCTCGATAACTGCCCGTCTTTCCGTAGAAGTAATCCCCGCCGGCACTCCCACCATTAACTCCGGTTTGAATAAATGATGCTTTCCCAATACCTTATTGATGAAATATCTTAGCATTGCCTCGGTAATCCGATACTCGGCAATAACTCCGTCTTTTAGTGGACGATAAACACGGATTGTATCCGGCGTTCTTCCAGTCATCTCTTTTGCCTCAAGGCCAATGGCGAGAATTTTATTTTCCGACAAAGATACGGCAACCACCGATGGCTCATTGAGAACTAGTCCTTTTTTGGGAACAAAAACCACCGAATTGCACGTTCCCAGATCAATGCCGATTTTAGGAGTTAACATAAGGTAATTATGATTTATAATTTAGAATTTAGAATTTACAGACGCAATCTTTATCAATATTTGATACGAGACCGCTATCCTCTTACGCGTTTAATATCGGCGCCTAAGGCAAATAGTTTTTCCTCTATCTTTTCATAACCGCGATCAATTTGATAAATATTTTCAATAATTGTTTGTCCCTTAGCCACGAGAGCGGCAACAACCAGCGAAGCTCCGGCGCGAATATCCAAGCTTGATATCTTGGTGCCAACTAATGGTGTTTTCCCAAAAACAAACGCCCGATGGGGGTCAACCAACTCGATATCAGCGCCCATTTTTCTTAATTCGTGGATAAAGTTCAAGCGATTTTCGTAAAGCGGGTCGTGAATCAAACTTCTACCGACCGCTTGGGTTAAAAGAGAAACGGTGATTGGCAGAATATCGGTGGGAAATCCGGGATGCGGCAAGGCTTGAATCTTGACTGCCTTAAGGTTCAATGACTTTCTTACAACAAGATAACCATCATGCCGTTCATAGTCAACGCCCATTTCTTCCATCTTTGCCAAAAATAAATCGAGGTCGCCATAAGGAAATTCATCAATGCGCAATTCTTTGGCGGTTAACGCGCCAACCAAGAAAAACGTTCCCGCCTCCAGATAATCAGGAATAATTCGATGCTCGACACCACTAAGCTCGGCCCTCCCCTCGATTTCTATTGTGTGGCTACCCAAATCACTAATCCCCGCTCCCATTTTTTGTAGCATTACCCCAAGATCTTGAATATGGGGTTCAGTGGCGGCAATCTTGAGAGTTGTTTTCCCCGGCAACAACGCGGCTGTCATCATAATGTTTTCTGTGGCCGTAGGGCTGAATTCCCCTAAAATAATTTCTTTTGCCGTCATTTCCCCTTTGTCAAACAAATACAAATCTCCATCCTTTCTAATGTGGGCGCCGAGTTTTTTAAATGCTTCAATATGGGTATCGATTGGTCGCAAACCGATTTTATCGCCTCCCGGAGAGGAATATTTAAAATGCCCAAATCGAGCAAGAAGCGGACCAATCATTAATACCGACATCCGCGTTTCCCCAATTAACGAAAGATTAATTGTTTCGGGATTAACCCCCCCCGTATTGATCTTTATCTTTCTTTCATTCAACCATTCGACTTCTGCCCCCATACTTTCCAGTAATTTTATTGTCTTGAAGACATCTTCTATTAGGGGTAAATTATCGATAATAAATGGCGAAGACGACAGCAAAGTTGCTGCCAAAACCGGCGCAGCGTTGTTTTTTGAACCAGATAATCTTACTGAACCGGATATTTCTTTGCCTCCGTTAACAACTAATTTTTCCGCTTTTTCTGCCATGATAAACAGTTATTTATTAACAAGCCAAACAAGTGCCCGACAGACCTTGTTTTTTTATCTTAGTTTATCGGAATGATTTTAGCAAGCGTGATATTTGCTTACATTTTGACTGTTTTTGACTTGTTAGTGTTGTTGATTATTTACCAATAGTCTAAGATAAAGTAAGTTCGGTTTTATCCTATTCAAATTAATAAGAATGACCAAGCAGAAGCGGACAATTCTATTTATTATTTGCCTGTCGCTATTTATAATTCTTGCGCCCGTTATTATATTATATTCGGCAGGTTATCGCTTAGATATTAAAGAAAGACGGATTACGCAAGCTGGCGGGTTTTATTTTCGCGTCCAACCAAAAAATGCGAGCATCAGTATTCAAGGTAAACCAAAAAAACAGACCGATCTGCTTTTTGGCACTGCTCTGATTGAAAATCTGACCCCCAAATCCTACCAAGTATCCGTCAATAAAAACGGGCATATCGCGTGGACGAAATCGTTGATTATCGAACCGCGAAAAGTTACAGAGGCAAAAAACATTACCTTAGTACCTAAGAATATTATTTCTTCTGAATTGGATGGTAATTCGGCGCGTCTTTTTAGGTCGCCGAAAGGAAATCGAATAATTCTGGAAAAGTATCGGGATGGTTTTGAATATTTTGCCTTTATTAGTAGTAGTAATCGCGAAGAAATAATTTCGAGCGCGGATTTGTTCGGCGAAGAACAGATTTACATCCATAAGTTTATATTTTCTGATAACGAACAGCTGGCATTAACCAAGGTGAGTATTGCCAATAATATTAATTCGCAAAGGTACTATTTACTTGACTATCGCCCGGATAATAGGTTGGCGATTATTCCAGCCGTCAAGTTGATTATAAATATTCCAAATGATGCTAAAAATATTAGATTTAGCCCGGATGGTAGCCAACAATTATTGTTTATTGCCAACGACTTTCTGTGGAAAACCGTTTCTAATGGAAAATCAATAGAGCTTCGGAAAAATATTAAGGCGTTCACCTTTAGTGGTAATGATCTATATTATCTCGATAGTCGCGGTTTCACTTATAAAAGCGACAGCAATGTCTCTTATAGCGATCGGATAAACGACAGTCCGTTTCTTCTCAAGGAAGATAACGTGCATGAAATTGGTATATATGGCAACTTATTAACAATCAAAGACGGTGAATCGTTCTCTCGGTTTAACCAAAATACGCGGCAGTTTGAAAAAATTTTTAATCAGACGTCAGAAATTCGACTATCTCCCGATAACAAAAAATTAGCGATTATCTCCGGATCAGAAATCTGGTTATTATATTTGTACGATAGCCCCGATGCTCCTTACAAAAAAGCTGGCGAGTTGGTATTCTTAACGCGTTTGTCCGATCAAGCCAAATCGATATATTGGTACACATCACACTATTTAATATTTACCGCCAAGGATATTGTAAAAATAATTGAAATCGATGACCGCGATGTCGTCAATGTTGCCGAACCAACATTTTATACGAACATCGATAATGGCTTGATTAGTCAAAAAAACATCGACATTGTTTTTAATGAGCGCGTCCAACGTTTGTATTTGCTTTCTGATAATGTTTTGTATCTATCTGGAAAAATAGTTAATTAAGGTCGTGGATTAAAAAAGACAGCGATAGATTCCGCTGTCTTTTTTTTATCAATAGCAACAAATTACCGCTTTGAGAATTGGGGCGCTCTTCGCGCTCTTAGTAAACCGAACTTTTTCCGTTCTCTCATTCGCGAGTCCCTCGTTAAAAACCCCGCCCCTCTCAATCTTTTTCGATATTCTTCGTTGATAGACACTAAGCAACGAGATACTCCGTGGCGGATTGCTTCGGCTTGAGCATGAATTCCGCCCCCCTTAGCAATAACGGTAACCGAATACCCACTCTCTTCTTGTATTTTTTCAAAAGGCGATCTGATAATCCGTTCCAATTCTTTCGTTAAAAAATATTTACCCGATAGCTTTCCATTAACAACAAACTTCCCTTCTTTATCGTTGTATAAACGAACCCGAGCAATCGCTGTTTTTCTACGCCCGACCGCTTCAATATACGACCCTGTTTTTACAACAGATTCTTTGTCTATTTTATCTGCCCTATCTGTCTTTTCTGCTGTTTTTTTAGTTGCCGAAATCGCCTTTGTTGAGGCAATTTTCTTTTCAGAAATTAATTTTACCGGTAGATTCTTCGGCAAAGCTGGCTTCGCGAGTTTCACGACCTGTTTTTTTGGAACCGCCTTTGTGATTTCTTTTTTATCTATTTCTTTATCTTTAACCATAGTAATTACGATTGTCTTTTATTCGAATAACAGACGCTTTATCACCTTTGCCCGTAATTTATTCATCGGCAACATTCCAATAACCGCCTTTCTTAAAACCTCCTCTGGTTTACTCAAGAAGAGAACTTTCATTTTTTTCTCCTTAAGACCTCCCGGATATCCGCTATGATGATAATATATTTTGTTTTCCAATTTCTGACCGGTAAATCTCATTTCTTTTACATTCTTAACAATGACCCGATCTCCTGTTTCCATATATGGAACATAGCCAATTTTTCGCTTACCGATTAGATGATTGGCGATAGTAACCGCCAAACGCCCCGGCGTTTTGCCGGCAGCATCAACCACTTGAGTGCTAACCACAACCTTTTTCGCCTTCATATTATTATAATTTATACCCAGAATACTTTAATTTACAATTCTAATAGTAGTTTTTGGGTTCAAAATCTCCTACGAGAGTTGCAAACTCGAGCAAGGAGAGTTTATACTAATTCAATGATCGCTATTTTAGCGCTATCGGTTGATCGCCGCCCCTTTTTAATAATTCGCGTATATCCACCTCGGCGTTTTTTAAAACGCGGTCCCAAAACTTCTTCCAATTTCTTAACGGTTCGTGTCGGCAGATATTTCATTAAAATTCTCTTCTTGGCAACTCTTTGAGCCAATGACTTCGGACTCTTGTCGTCAAGCGATATTTTTGTGGCATGGCTTATAAGCCGTTCTGCCAAACGACCAGTCGCTTTTGCTTTCGCTTCGGTAGTAGTGATCTTCTCCTTGGTTAATAAACTATTTACCAGCGTTCTCAAAAGCGCTTTGCGTTGATCGGTTTTTCTGGAAAATTTTGTTCCTGTACTCTGACTTTTTCTCTTTCGCATATTACTTATCTTCTTTAAGCGCTAGTCCATGCTTTTTTAATATTTTTTTAATTTCGATTAGCCCTTTGCCGCCCATTCCGTCAAAATCGCTAACATCGTCCTCGTTTTTTCGCAGTAATCCTTCGGTGGTTTTAATTTTGTTTTTCAGAAGCACCGTTAACGTTCGACTGGAGAATCCCAAACCCTCAAGAAATACTATCCCCTTTTTTGTTTTTTCGGTTTCACTATCGACCTTGGGAGTTGTTGTGTCTTTAACTGCCCCTTCCGGTTCTGTTATTATTTCTTGCGATAGCGACCCCTTAAGCATCTCAAAGTGTTTCTCTAAAATATCCAATGCTTTCTCTAAAGCGTTCTCCGGATCTATTGAGCCATCTGTTTCTATCTCTAATCTCAACCGATCAAAATCGGTACGCTTTCCAACCCGCATATTTTCTACATGGTAACCAACTTTTTTTATCGGCGTAAAGTATGCGTCAAGTAAGATCTCGCCGATCCCTGTTTTCTCTTTTTTTTGCAATTCTTTGGGCTGATATCCCAACCCTTTTTCAATGGTCAATTCCATTTCGAGTTTGGCATTCTTGTCTGTTAGAGTAGCGATATGGATATCTCGACTTATCACCTCCAGTTGCGACGGTGTCTCGATATCCTTTCCGGTAATCTCCTTTTCTCCTTTAATGTTAATTCTCGCTATCACCGGCTCGTCGCTATGAATTTTGAAACGGAGTTGTCTGACATTCAAAGATAGTGAGATTACATCCTCTACAACTCCCGGAATCGTCGAGAATTCATGTTGAACACCACTTATTTTCATTTGTGTGACTGCCGCGCCATCTAAAGACGATAACAATACACGTCTTAGTGAATTACCGACGGTTACTCCGTAACCAGGCCACAACCCTTCCACCTGAAATACGGCGCGGTTTTCCTGCTTGTCGATTATTTTTGCCTGAAATGGAAGAAGAATCATAATTATTTATTAGGTAGGATTGACAACATAAGTAATTATACGGACGTAAACTAATACTTTCTGATTATTTAGAATAGAATTCGAAAATTAGAGTTATCTCCGCGGGTGGCGACACCTCGTCTAATAGGGGGCTTCTCATAACTTGCCACTCAAGCTTATCGCTGTCAAAGGATAACCAAGCAGGGATAGACGCTTTCTTCATCTTTTCTGATAAATCTTCAAAGTATTTTCTTTTTGTCGAAGTAAGAGCGATCTTAATCTTGTCACCCTTTTTCGTTAAATAGCTCGGTATGTTCACCAATCGATTGTTTACCATAAAATGTCCGTGGGAAACTAGCTGTCGCGACAGAGGCCTTGATATTGCTAAACCGAAACGAAAAATAATGTTATCTAGCCGGCTTTCCAAAATTTTAATCAACATATCTCCGGCGTCTTCGGTACCACCCTTCCTCTTTCCCAAAACGCTTGTAACATAAGCGCGAAACTGCTTTTCCTCTAGATTATACCAATTGCGAAGCTTTTGCTTTTCTCGCAACTCCTTGCCGTATTCCGATAAGCCTTTCGTTTTTCGCTTCTTTTTGGGGCCGGGAGCAAATGGCCGTTTGAGCATTGCGCACTTCGGAGATGAACAACGGTCTCCCTTAAGGAAAATTTTTGATCCCAACCGACGACAAATTTTACACTTATTAGTTTTCATTTATGTATTGAATATAATTTAAATTTCTCGATTCAAATAATGATATGTTCATCGTTTTTATTTTATACTCTTCTTACCTTTCTCGGCCGACATCCGTTATGAGGAATTGGCGTAATGTCTTTAATCGCCGATATGTCTAATCCTTTGGCAGATATCGAACGGATCGCTGACTCTCTCCCGCCACCAACACCTCTAACCAAAATCTCTACTTTCGTTATCCCAATTTTTTTTGCGGAATCGGCGATAATTTCGGCAACTCGCGAAGCGGCAAAAGGAGTAGATTTTTTGGAACCCTTGAAACCCACTCCGCCAGCGGATGTCCAATTCAAAACGTTACCTTTCTTATCGGTAAGGGTTAAAATCGTATTATTATAAGAAGACGCGATGTATACTCTTCCTTCAGAAATTCTCCCTATCGACGATTTGCTATCTTTTTTAATAAACTGGTCTACCTGTTCCCTCTCCTTAATCAGCTCTTCTTGGCTTTTAGCGATGATTCGTTTTTTACCCATATTAATTAAATCCGAACTCCGAATTTCTAAATCCGAAACAATAATTAAATTTTAATTTTAAAATAAGTTTTTAATTTAATAATTTGAATTTATTTCGAATTTCGTGCTTCGTTTTTCGTGCTTATTATTAGGTTGGCGTTGCTGCCTGCTTCTTGCCAGAACCTACAGTTTTTCGCGTATTGCCTCGAACCGTTCGTGTATTGGTGCGAGTTTTCTGACCACGCGCCGGAAGCCTTCTTTGGTGGCGAACTCCTCTCCAGCAACCAATATCTTTCAGTCGCTTAATGGCTACTATTGTTTGCCTTCTTAGCTCCCCTTCGATTTTGTAATCTTTTTCAATTATTTGCCTTAATTGGTTTATCTCCTCGACGGTTAAATCGCTTGCCTTTCTATATGGTTCGATCTTCGCTTTTTCCAAGATTCTTCGGCTCAACGCTAAACCAATACCATAGATATATGTTAGAGAATAATCAACGTGTTTGTTGTCGGGGATTACGATACCGCTAATACGAGGCATACTATTTTAATTTTCAATTCACAATTTTCAATTTTCAATGTATTTAGTTCGGCAAATGTCTGTGTTTGAAAATTGGTTAATTGGTTATTTATTGCAAATTGGTAATTTGGTAATTGGTAACTTTTGTTTGTTATCCTTGTGATTGCTTATGCTTAGGGTTCGAACAAATCACATAAATGCGCCCCTGGCGCTTAACAATCTTGCATTTGTTACAGATCTTTTTTACCGATGACCTTACTTTCATATTTAATTAGTTACTTAACATAAATTTAAGTAACACAATAATTTTATTGTATGACAGATACTATGTGGCCTTGTCACAAAGATGAAACCGCAAAAGAATGTGGGTAGTTTATTTTCCCCGGTAAACGATCCTTCCTCGTTTATCGTCATACGGACTCATTTCTACAGTAACCCGGTCGCCAGCTAAAACCTTAATCCGATAAAGCCGTAATTTACCCGCTAGTCGAGCAATCACCTCCGGTCCATCGTCAATCTTCACCAAAAAACTGACGCTCGGCAAAGCTTCCATCACCGTGCCCATTTTTCTGGTAATTTGTTTGTTTTCCTGATTCACTGTCGTTACAGTTTTAGATACTATCAAATTATCTGATTTAAGTCAAATTTTTTAACTTATCCTTTTCTGATTTATCCAATTGATTATTTGGTATACCCCGCAGTCCCTCGGGTCTGAAGCTCGGGATCGATGACTTGCCGCGGGGAACTAAATAATGAGAATTCCAAAGGAGGTTACTTCTTTGATCGTCAGGCGCGGGGTTTAATGCCCCGCTGAACGAAATACCTTAAAAAATATTATAATTTACTTTCGTTCCGATAGAGGACCATAGAAGATGAGCTTTCTTATAGATAGGCGGAGGAAACATTATCTCGTCACCTCAATATTAATACGAGAAACATCACCGGGGATTGGACCGATCAAAAATGGCTTGATGTTTATTCTTACCATATCAATAAACAACTGGCTTTCAAGAAATTCTTTTGCCTCTCTAACTGTTTTTCCTTTCACGGCATTTTTAGCGACCTCGTCATTAATACTACTATAAACCTCGCCCGATACTGTTAAATGAATTATTCCTTTTTGTGATTTAAGATCAGGATTTTCAGGATTGATCTCCACCTTAACGCTGTTTTGACGGATCATCTTTTTTCCTTCTAAGACGGCTGGTACTGCTTCTGGCGCGGAACCGGGATTCAGCATCTTTTCCGTTAATTTTTCCAGATCGGTATTTTGAATAACAATAAACTTTATATTTATTTTTCCGCTCACCTTAAACGAATCTGTAAGATCGCCTGTCTTCGCTGAATAATCGATGTCTTTAAACTCTAAACTCTTAAACCCATTAATCAACGTCAGCCCTTCCTCTAGTTTCTTAGCTACCGATTCCTCTCCCATCTTCGTCAACCCGCTAACTACTGAATTTTTAGCCGTCGCTAAGTCTGAATCGCTAACCCTACCGGTCTTTCCCGCATATCCGCCAGCCATCGGTTTAAACGACTTCGCATAAAAAGACGTGTATTTTGCCGTACCGGCGAAACCTGGAACAGAAAATGTTGCTGCTTCTATGTTGTAGCTTTCCCCGGCCTCAACGGCAACCACCTCACTATCAACTGTTCCCGGTGTTGTCTTGCCACCAATACTTACCGACGCCGGTACAGTTACCCGGCTCGTTAACCTGAACAGTTTCCCGTCACTAGACAAAAAACGAGTATCTTTAACTAATATTTGAAAATTGGGGGTGGAATTATATATCTTGACAGTTCCCTTGGCTTTTTCTTCCTTATCAACCGATTCTTTGGGAGAAAAAGTGCCGCTATAATCCTCTGACAGCTCAACAACCATCGCTGGCAAACGACGATTAACATAGTCGGGGGTTTTAATATCTACGTCGAAAATTACATCTTCGCTTTTTGCGACCTTGTCATACTTTGGTGAAATTTCAACAGTTACCTTAAGCAGGCTAAAATAAGACAGAACCAAAACAATCCCGATGATAACAATAACGAATGACAATAGATATCGCGGTCGGCGACTTTTAACTGACACATGGGCAATCTCGAAATCGTTTACAGAGTTACTGCGATTTGGCGGAATAATATCCAAAACTTTTTTATCACGATAAGTCATATAATATACCGAACAAAGTTTTCACATCTTCTACGCTCGACACGCGACCCGTTAAATCTTTATACCTCGTCTGGCTACCTATGTCTATCAGCCAACTAGTAATAATTTGCGGATCGATAACGATTACGCTCGGCGCCGACACCAATAACTTCTGCCAATTATTTTCAATTACAGCTTTAAGTTCGGTTAATTTTGCGCCTTGTCCAAATAGTAATATATTATTAAAAAATAATTTGTTTGTAATTTCCGAATTATTTTCTATTCCGCTTGTTATTGCTATCTGTTGATTAATTTTGGCAAACCATCGATCAGCTGTTTCGGCAATTATTATATGGATTCTTTCTCTTGCGCTTTCGCTTAATCTTCTTTCGACGTATTCCTCCTCCAGACGAACTGCCTCATTCTCGGATAACCCTAAACGGTCCTCGATAGCCCGACAGAAACACCGATTACCGCAATTAATATCAACAATGCTGGTTATTATTCCGTTATCGACAATAAATATCTGTGTCCACCGTTCCTGAATATCCATTAATATCCCTTTTATTTTTTTTTGTTCAATTAGTGGCCCTAAAGCCGCGGCGGAATGAGTTATTCTTATGGTATTTTTGGAATTTATTCTCCGATTTTCAAAGATTGATTTGATTTCGGCTAAATAATGCGCAAAAACCATTGCCGAAACTGTTTTGAATTCAACTGTCTTTCCGCCATAACCCGTCAGATGATTAACATAATATCCGTCAATTTTAATCTCTTCAATTTTTAAATCAATCGGGATGATTTCTTCTGGCAATAATCCGATTTTCGAAGAATATTCTTCTGCCTTCTTATTCATTTCGCTCTTAAGCCAAGAATGGATTTCTGTTTCCTCGTTTCCATTAATCGGCAGATCATTCTCTTTTCTTTCAAACACCAAATCGTCGACGCGAGGCTTCGCCAGCGCTGGCGATAGGACAATAGTAACTTTATCTACAATCGATAATAAGTCCTCGAGCGAACCCTTGTTGTAATTTTGAGAAATTCGCGCGGGCATCGCTTCAAAGATTGCTTGTCTTATTGTTTCTTTAAAAATGCTTATCGGTAATACATCCTCACTGCCCGAAGAAAAACTCATTTTGGTATTCATTTTTGACAATAACGGATTCAAAAATCCGGAGGGAACTTCCAATTGCTTTCCTGACTCCCCTTTTAATATGACTTCTTTCGTTTGATTGCGTTCTTTTTTAACAGAAAACAAGACTACTCGCACCGAATCTGTTCCGAGTTCAATTAACAGTGAATCTGTTTCTTTGTTTTTTAAATTTGATATAAAAGACATTATGTTATCTGTTAATCTTTAAGAAAGTGAGGCTTTTATTCTCCTTACGCCGGCACTCGATGATTCTTCTTTATCAATCTTGAATTTGCCCAATTGGCCGGTATGATCAGCATGAGGACCGGCGCACACTTCTTTAGAAAACGTTCCTATTGAATAAACAGTAACCCGACTCGGATATTTTTCTTTAAAGAAGGATAGAGCTCCGTTTTTAATTGCTTCATCGTACGATGTTTCTTCTTTATTTACGGCTTGATCTTTTTTAATCTCTCCATTGACCAGCCCCTCCACTTGGCTTATTTCTTCTGAGGTTAGTTTTGAAGGATGAGAAAAATCAAATCGCAGTCTTTCCGTGGTGATATCCGAACCCATTTGCTGAATATGATTCCCTAATATCTGCCCCAGCGCCTGATGCAGTAAATGAGTAGCAGTGTGTAAATTCGCCATTTTATCTGTCGCGTTTTTCCCCACGCCACCGAACTTCTTTTCCGCTCCGGCCCGGGAAAGTTCTTGGTGATTTTTGAAAGCATTATCAAAACCATTCTTATCAACCTTGACGTTTCTCTCTTTTGCCAATTCAATTGTCAGTTCAAAAGGAAATCCATATGTATCGTAAAGATGAAAAGCGTCAATTCCGGAAATCGTGCCGTTATCCGCCAGTTTATTAAATAATTTAATTCCCTGATCTAACGTTTTGGTAAACTTTTCTTCCTCGCCCGAAACTACGGCAATAATTTCCTTCCTTCTTCCGGCAAGCTCCGGATAGGTATTTTCATAGGCAGAAATTCCAATATCTATAAGTTTGGCGAATGCGCCTTTTTCCATTTTTAATTCCCGGCTATAACGGATTGCCCGGCGTAACAACCGGCGCAGGATATATCCTTGTCCGACATTTACCGGTAAAACCTCCTCGTTTATTAAAAATACCGCCGCTCTTATATGATCAGTAATAATTCTCATTGCTTTGGTTATATTCTTTGACGAATCGTAATTCAAACCGACCATCGATTCCAGGAATTGAATCATTGACCAAAGAATATCGGTTTTAAATATGTCGGGGCAGTTAATCGTTGCTGCCGCCATTCTCTCTAAACTACCGCCAAAGTCCACATTTTTTTGCGCCATTTCTTTCAATGACCCATCGGCTTGTTTCTGGTATTGCATAAAAACATTATTACCGATTTCCATAAATCGGCCGCAATCGCAGTTAGGATGGCATTTTTCATTTTTATAAACTGACTGTTCGTGCAACTTTAGTTCTTCGCCAAAATCGTAAAAAACCTCGCTATCTGGCCCGCCGGGTTCACCGGTGGGCATGTTTTCCGGCTCGCCAGACCTTGACCACCAGTTCTTTCCTGCTGGATAAACAAATATTCTTTCCCCCTCTTTAGCTTCAATACCCACTTTTTTAAAAATTTCTTTCCAAATTTCGATTGACTCGTTGTCTTTAGAAACAAATTCGTTCCCTTCAAAAACCGTAACGAATAATTTTTGCGGATTAAGTTTCAATTCTTCGGTCAGAAATTCAAAAAACCAACTCAATTGTTCTTTTTTAAAATAATCGCCCAGCGACCAGTTGCCAAGCATCTCAAAAAAAGTTGAATGGCGGTTATCCCCCACCTCTTCAATATCATTGGTCCTTAAGCATTTTTGCGAATCAACCAGTCGTTTTCCTTCCGGATGCGGTTTGCCTAACAAGTAAGGAACTAACGGTTGCATTCCGCTTGAGGTGAACAATGTCGTTGGGTCATCACGAGGAACAATCAAAGCCGAGGGAATTATTTTGTGCCCTCTTTCTTCAAAGAATTCAAGATAGCGGTCTCTAATTTCTTTAGTCGTCATGTATAGTAAATATTAGCAATTATCTTACCGGCAATCAATTTACACAAAAGGAGCTATGCCTGGATAGCTCCTTTTGCTCCTAACCAGAAAAGAATTTGATCTGCCAGAATTTATATCCTTTAAGCAGCTGTAATTATTCTAACGGCACAAAAAGATTAGGCACGTCGGTGCGAATTTGCGGTATGAATTTCCGTCGGCAGGCCATTTCTTTCGTATTAACCATGGCAATCGAAGAAATTTCTTCTTCCTCGGTAAGAACGATTTTTCCCCGCTCCAAACTGGGCCTGATTTCTTGAAACTTGGAAACGGCTCCATAAACCGCTCTTGCGAGAGATTCCGAAAACCGTCCCTTTGTAGCGTCTTTGCTTATCGGGGACAAAATAGCCTTAATATAATAAGCATGGTCGCCTTCTGTGGCCAAAAACCCAAACTGCATATTATAACACTCGGTATAGCCGCTTACTTCCAGCGCTTTTACAATTTCATCGTAGGAGAAAGGCTTGTTCGTGTCAGCTTCAAGAAAAAAGGACGTCCCGATTGCCACGCCCCCGTTCGGGAAAACCTCATCCGGATTAGTAACTGCCTGTTGTGTTTCTTGTGGGGAAAGTAGTGTGAGTTTACCACAACGACGTTGTTTGTTTGGCTCATAGGCAATCGCCAAAGAACCCTTGTGTGCCTGAATTTCGGAAATTACTCGCGCTGAATTTTCTCCCGAGGGAAAAATGACAACGCCGTTATTAAATTCACCAGCGAAAGCAGTTGGCATCGGCGCAACAAGATAGTTTCCTTCGGGTATTTCTTCCATAGAATCGGAGATATCAAAATATTCCGGAGATCCGGCATAAAAACTGAAATTACGGACCAACGAACAGGAAGAGGTGTCCGGAAGCCTCATTGCCGCCAAGTGACAGTTAAACGGTCCCGATTCAATTCTTGTAACCGGGCACACTTCCAGACCGGCTTTTTCTGCCACTTCTTTTGACTGTTCAGCGCATTCCATCGCCTCTTTTTCCAAAATAGAGATTTCACCTCCCTTTCTTGTTCCACGCAATATTGTTTTACCTACAAAAGCCCACCTTTTCGGCCCAGCCATAGCGATATCCAAAATGCTTGGGATATTAAGATTATCAAGAATTCGGGCAACCAAAGGATTTTCTTTAATAGAGGAGATCTTTTCATCAACGCCTTCTTTCAGTCTTGCTGATATGTTTTCTGGTCTAAACATGTTTGCTTAAAAAACTTAGAGCATCTTAAAGATTTTTAATTAAATCATCAACCGTTTTCTTTAGCCATATCGTGCTTAATTGCGACATATCGTCCAGATCGCTATGATAAACGGCCATTAATTTATCGATACTGCCGTATAACGCCCAAATTTTCTTTTTATGCCGATTAAAATTTTTGATCGGAAATGCGTCTTCCAGTAAATCCGGATTGTTTGACCAATGAGGATTATCGTTGCCAACACAATCAACAGCAATAATCTTTTTTGTTTTATCAAACAGCTTCGGATATCGCCTTTCAAAGGCGCGAAATCCCGCCCCCCAGTAATACGGCTTGTCGTAAGACAACTCTTCGCATCCCGCAAAAACGAAAAGGCAGGCATCTAATAGCGATGGTTTTTTAATAATTACCGCCATTGTTACGGCAACGCCAGAAGCATTATCCGTTGCCCCCAAGCCAATGCTGTCGTAATGGGCAAAAAGAATTGCTTTCGGGTTATCGATATTTCCCGCCATTATATTTAATGAGCGGTGCTTGATCGGCTTAACGGTAACATTACCGAGAATTTTTTTGGCATTGATTATCTTCAACAAATCTCCGGGTATTACTGATATTGCCGGCGCAAAATAATGCGACGGCGAAGATAATCCCGGACATTGGGGATTAAAGTTGACATTCGCCCGCGTTAAAAACGCCTGCGAACCGGTTAACGAACTGATAATATTATCTTTGGAAGTTATTTTCCCGCTCACCATTCCCGACGGCCGGCAAGAGATTGTTTTGCCGTCGGCTATTAAAGAACATTTGCTCCATTTTGGGATTTTTACGGAAAATTCCTGCACTGTAAAATCAATTCCGTATTCTTCCAGCGTTTCCATTATTCTCATCGCGGTTTTCGTTTCCCCCCCCAGTTGCCGTGGCGACAGTTTAATTAACTCTTTTACATAATTTAACGAATCAAACTTTTGCATATAATTAGTATTATTGAGCTATTCTTTAGTTTAGCGTAGTTTAGGTAAAAATGAAAAAGAGGGTGGGTATCGTTGATTATACCCACCCCCATTCGCCCCTACTGTTGCGAGCAACAGGGGCAGTTCCGTTCTCCCTTCCCCCCACAGAGGGGACAGGAGATTTTCTGATCAGGCGTTGACCCGACCTCACCGCCCCCTCCGCAGAGAGAGCAGGTTATTTTTTTTGCCCCGTTGCAAGCGGAACAAACAACGATGCCGTTTTTTTTAGGACGGCGACTCTTTTGGCCTTTCATAAGGCCTCCTTTCCCGGCCTTGCCGGGGATTACCTTTTAATTATTAATTAATAAGCAATCCCCGAAAAATACGAGAAACATTAACTAGAAACACCTGATTACTTTGTTAAATTGTAGAAAAACGAGTAAGCAAAAAGAAAACCTCCCTTTCGGGAGGCCAATTTGCTGATATTTCCTGATTTTATGTTTCTGATTATGGATTACTAACAGCAAAACCTCCCGGCTTAAGGCCGATAATAAGGACGAGAACATCAACCGCTATTTGGCGGCCTGTAGGCAAGTTTAAGTTGTTATAAATCTTCTTTTCCATATAATGATTACAAGTTTAGTTAAACCAGCCAATCTGTCAATAGCCCTGTGTAAAATTGTGGTGTCCGAAACCCCGTACAGCCAAGATACAAAAGAGGTAGCTTGCACTACCTCTTTGACTTACTACCGATAAAGTAGTGGCACCACTTTATCGGAGTAATGGTCCATCGCGCGCCGCTCCTCTTCTTTAGTAGCGCACTCCGGATGGCAAACGATTAGCGGTTCAACGCCAACCGTCCGCATTACTTTTTGATGGGCGGCGTAAACCACCTGGTCGTCGAAATGGCTTAGCTCCGCTTTGCCATCGGAAGTGAAATCCTCAAAGAGAATTCCCCGAATGGTAAATGCCATTAGGTAGCCAAGGTAATACTCCCGAGCATGGCGGCCAAGTTGCCATAACCATGATGTTACGTCTACAAAATGGCCATCGCGTTCCTCGAAAGTTGCTTGCCGAAGCCGATGATGAAAATCTACCAGCAATTCGCCACCATCGGTGGTAATTTCGTCAAGCGGTTGGCCTTCCCATTGAGCTGGCCGGCGGATGAGATGATACGAGAATATCTTCTCTCCGCCGTTACGACCCAGCCCCTGTCCAACCAAGACGCGCATCAGACGCATTTTGTCGAGACTTCTGGTTGTGAACTGGCGCCGGTGTATTCCAGTTGGAATGGTTGAATCCCGGCGCGTTCGCATCGCTTAACGAACTGAATTTCTTCCAGCCGGCAGGACGCAACCTGCCGAGCGAGAAATCCGTAACGCCCCATCGGTATCGGGCAATTGTTCCAAGCTTGCCCCATTGCCGATGCCACCAGCGCGACTAATGCCGGGTCCGATTGTCGCCGTTTTAATTCAACGACGGCTTCGTCTAATTCGTAGTATTTCATACCGCCTCCTTTGTGGGTTTCCGGTTATTCACCGGCGACTATCCTCAATGTATCGAGAACTGTTCTCGGGACATTGATAGTGACGGAGGTCTGACCTCCGTCACTTAGAATGGACAGACGCCGATTAATAATTTTGTTGGACTCGTTGATAAACAAAAAACATCCCTTGCGGGAAGTGTTGTTTGTTCTCTTTAGAAATTATTTATACGGCTCTCATTTATTAAACAACAAAACCTCCCGAAATCGGCGGGTAAAAAAGAAAAAGAAATTATTTTGTTGCTGAACCTTTTTCATATGACTATCATTATATCCGACAGTAGCCACCTGTCAAGAAATAGTCTTGTACAATACAACATGAGCATGAAATAAAGAGTGTTTCTATCGCAAGATGAGCATGAATAAGCTTGTTGCGAAAAAAAGGTGTGAACCGTTATCATTGAAGCTGTATGACCATTTCAATGGACGATTCACACAT
>JAZDOL010000019.1:0-11141 GCA_043798775.1 bacterium
TTCAATTAGCTTTGTATGGAAAATTGCCGGTGTTTATTTAATGAAAGATACCAACGAGGAACATTATCTCCCGTCGTCAACGGGGGTTTTGGGTAATGATTTTAATGACAGAGCAACGAGAATTCGTTTTCGTAGCTCTCCTCTCCCTAATCCAATCCATTTTGGCGCCGTTCTTCACGAGAACGAGAACTGGTCGGGAAGATGCAAGGTTTACGTAACCCAAGGATCAATCAACGGTGATGTTAATTGGACAACAATGATTCCTAATATCACGCCAACCGCCCATAACGCCCCCTTTGGCGTCTCCTCGGTAACCACGTTCAACCCGACAACAAGCGGGGGTGCCGGCGACGGAGTAACGTTTTGCGTAGATGATAATTTTGGCGGAACATGTTACGGTCCGTTTAGAACAGATAAAAAAAATGTTCCTGCCGTTGGAATTCAACACGACACAATCACGTCAATAAAAATTCAAGGAAATTATATCGCCGTCTTGTTTTCTGAGAGCGACGCTCGCGCTAATAGCGGTGATATCTGCGAAGTATTCACTAAAAGCGATGCTAATTTGCGCGACAACCCGATTGGTCGTTGTTTTTGCAGACTATTTGGCTGGGGGTGCAAGGACTGCCTATCTTCTTTTATCATTATCCCGACCGGCTCTTCTGGTGGCTCTGCCGTTGTCCCGCCACTACCACCCCCACCGCCACCAGGAACTTGCCCGACAGGAACAACTAGCTGTGTTAGTGGCATTTGCGCCTCAGGATGTGCAAGAGCGGGGTTTGTTTGTCAGATAGGTTCTTTTGAGTGCCACGACCCTCTACCTATAGCCGGTTGTGGATGTGCCCCAACAGCAACTGGAGCTGTTTGCACATCTTCTTGCCCATTGCCAGCCCTCGGCGGCACCGCCCTTATGCCCGGTTGTCTCTCAAACAATGTTTGCTCGTGTACTTGCACTGGAACCCCCGCAAGATGCGGTGGCGCCAACTGTCCCAGAACTGGGACTGGTTGCGGATCGGCTCGCGACTGTTGGTAAAGATCAATTCGCCGGTTTAATCACCACCCTCCTTTCCGGCCCTTCGCCGACGCTTTCTGATTTTACATCTATGCGAAGACCAATTTCCATATGGACTATCCGCCGCTCATTGGCGCTCATTGGCGGTAAAATATTTTCCCTACCCGTGATGATTACCTCGTCAATCGCCCCGCGAACAATTTCTTTAATTTTATCGGTTTTTTCTTCTTTGTAATTATTAATATCTATATCTATAAAAAATGGGGCATCGATTTGCCTTCTTAATACTAAACGCAATATCTGCTGTAAATCGTTTAATACTTGTCCGTTCTCGCCGATTAATGTTTGTGGTTCATCGGTTGTTAGCGATACACTGATTGTGTTTTCGCCCATCACTAAATCATCAATCTTGACATCGATTGTCATTTTTTCAAAAAACCGGGCGATTGTTTCTTTTATTGTTTCAGGATTGTGCTCCATGATCATACTGTTTGAAAATTATATATTGTTGAAAAATTGTGAATACTGTAGAGATAACCCAATACAGAGCAACGGCAGAAGGAATTTTCAGAAGAATAATTACCGTAAATAAGGGGAGAAATATTTGCATCTGTTTTTGAATCATTTCCATTTGTTTTTTTACGGGCTTCCCGTCGCTTTTCCGGGGAGTCATTTTCGTGATCTGCCACGACTGAACAAACTGTAAAGCGCCAGCGATAATGGCAAAAAAAACAAACGGTTGCCCTAAGTCAATAATTCCTAAAAAAGACGGGTTAATCGCCCCCGGATTATTGATAAAACCATACAGATTAGCCATCGTCTCTGGTTTCAGCCCATTGGAAAATACGCTATACAAAGCAATCAAAATTGGCATCTGAATCAAAAGAGGCATTATCCCACTAAAAGGACTAACCCCCGCCTCTTTGTAAACAGCCATCATTTTTCGCGCCTGTTCTTCTTTGTTCGCTTTGTATTTTTCCTGAACCTCCTCTATTTTTCCCTTTAACCCTTCTAACTTTTTTTGCGCTTTTATCGCTTTGGCGCCAACGGGATAGAATATTGCCTTTACGATAATTGTCAGAACGATAATTGCCGCGCCAAAATCTTTTCCCGGCAGATATTGATACAGGACGACAAGAGAATTGAACAGCGGTTGATAAAAAACAATATTGAATAAATCGCCAATTGAATGCATAAATAGACTACTTTCTAAATTCTTGAAAAACACCTGCTTGTTCCATCAAGCTATCGATTGCCGCCGCTACTTCCTTAAAACTTTTAGTATTAATTCCTTTTTTTAAAATAACGACGATATCCAAACCTTTTTTGAATTGTTTAACACGAACCCTTAGAATCTCTCTTACTCGTCGGCGAGCCTTGTTTCTTTCTGGCGCGTTATTAAAGGCCTTATTCACGGCAATAATTCCGACCCTTACTTCTTTCTGATTACTTTTGGATATTTTAATTCCAAGAAAATCGCCGTGATAGTATCTCCCATTCTTTTGAACGCCTTGAAAGTCCCTATTTTTCTTAAGGCGGTTTTCTTTTTGTAACATAACCTTTTTGGATATTATACGGTTAGTTTTTCCCGTCCTTTTTGCCGCCTTCTATTTAACACTCTTTGACCAGCGGTTGTTCTGCTCCGTTTTAGAAATCCGTGGGTTCGAGCTCTTTTCTTCTTTTTCGGTTGATATGTAATGCTCATATTATTGTAAATGTTATCATTAAAACTAACAAATATAACTGGGAGCGTCAAATACCACTAACTACAGTTCTCAGTTCTCAAGTAATTAAACAAATTATCAACTAATTGTTTGAAAACTGATTCATTGTCCGCCTACGGCGGATCCGCCTTGGGCGGAAAAACTTATTGTCCGCCAGAGGCGGATCCGCCTTGGGCGGAAAAACTGGAAAATGAAAACTAAAAAACTTTGATTAAGAGATGAGTCGCCGCATAAATTAAAAACGGGGCACAAATATGGTATCCTAGTCAAATAGAGACTGATCCCCAAGTTATCCACTACTTATTAACAGTTGGCATAACGCCACTCGTATTTCCCATCTCTTTGACTCAGTGATATAATGGTTGATTAGTAACCATCATCCCTTATGACCACAGAAGAGGTTTGGCAAACTGCTCTCGCGCAAATTCAATTAACGGTATCTCCTGCTAATTTTAGCACTTGGTTTAAGAATACGGAGGTTTTTTCCATTGAAGACGGTCAGGCAGTTATTCGTGTGCCAAACTCATTTGTAAAAGAGTGGCTGGAAAATAAATATAATAAAGTTGTTTTTAAGGCGTTAAGAGATCTCGACGATCGGATTAGAGATGTTAGTTATGTTATCGGTCAATCCAACAACGCCAAAGCGCCAAAAAAAGAATTGGCGGTCCAAAGATCCGCTCAGCCAGAACTTGAGGGACTAAAAGTTGATAAGGAAACAAACCTCAATCCTCGTTATACTTTTAAGAATTTTGTTGTCGGGCCATTCAATGAATTACCACACGCGGCGGCCTTTGCCGTTACGGTCAATCCCGGATCGGCGTATAACCCATTATTCATTTATGGTGGCGTCGGTTTGGGGAAGACGCACCTCTTGCAGGCAATTGGCAACGAGGTCTTGGTTAATTTTCCGGGGAAAATAATCAAATATATCCCCTCTGAAAGATTTACCACCGAGGTGGTGTCGGCAATTAAAAACCGCACGATGGATATTTTAAAAAATAAGTATCGGCGGGTTGATGTTTTAATTATCGATGATATTCAATTTTTGGCCGGAAAAGAGAAAACCCAAGAAGAATTTTTTCATGTCTTTAATTCCCTTTACGAAAGAAATTGTCAGGTTGTCATTTCGTCAGACCGGCCGCCAAAAGCAATCCCCGCCCTAACAGAACGGCTAAGGTCTCGTTTCGAGGGCGGAATGATTGCCGATGTTAGTTGTCCCGATTTCGAAACAAGAATGGCAATCTTAAAAACAAAAGCTCAAGAGAAAAATATTTCTCTTCCCGACGAAGCGTTGAGTTACATCGCCACTAATATTCAAAGGAATATTCGCGAGTTAGAGGGAGCGTTAAATCGGCTCATCGCTCACCAAAATCTTAATAACCGATCTATCGATTTCGAAACAACAAGGGAAGTTCTCAAGAAGTTGCTATTTTCTCCCGCAAAAGCCACAACTCCGCAGAAGATAATTCAGACCGTTGCCGGATTTTACGACCTTAAAGAAAAGGACTTATTGGTGTCTTCCAGAAAGAAAGAGGTTGTCCGACCGCGCCAGGTTGCAATGTTTTTACTAAGAGAGGACCTAAAGGGTTCGTATCCTTTTATTGGCCGGAAATTTGGAGGGAAAGACCATACGACCGTTATTCATTCTTGTAATAAAATCCGACGAGAACTGGAAGATAGTGAAAACCTTAAGGGGGAAATCGAGTTGATAAGGCAGTTGATATTCAGCGCATAAAATCGCATTGATTATCGAGTTAGAGTTTGTTAGACATTTATCCCCGTTTGGGTATCAATATCAACCCACTGGGTTTCCCCAACCCAAGTAGAGCAACGATATAACTACTTACGAGAAGAACTGGTTAATAAATTATCATCACTAATAATAACAACGAAATTTATTTTAAATAATTAATTATTATTGGTTAGCAACTAATAACTACGAAAATGAAACTTACCATCCTTCAAGAGAAACTAAAAGAGGGAATGGCGGTAATTGACAAGGTGTCGCCAAGGAATTTTACTTTGCCAATTTTAAAGAACATTCTTCTGAAGACGGAAAAAAGTTTCTTAAAAATTAGCGCCACCGACTTAGAGACGGGGATAACTTGGTGGGGGTTGGCAAAAATCGAAGAAGAGGGAGATGTTACCGTGCCAGGATCGTTGTTCTCCGGCCTACTGTCTTTGATTAGTAATCGGCAGATATCGCTGTCGACTAAAGACCAGGTGTTATTGGCGGAAAGCGAGGGATATAAGACAAAGATTAAGACATCAAACCCCGAGGATTTCCCAATTATTCCCAGCGTGCCGGATAACGAATATGCCGTTATTGATACCCAGTCGTTTTGTCGAGGATTATCGCAGGTTGTTGATGTCGCCGCGACGTCTAATGCTCGCCCAGAGATCGGTGGTATATTTTTTTCATTTACAAAAGATTCCTTAAGAATGGCGGCCACTGATAGTTTTCGGTTGGCAGAAAAAATAATCAACATAAAGCAATTGGCGTTGGAAGAAAAAGAGTATTCGTTTATTGTTCCCAAAAAAACCGCGAAAGAAGTGATTAGTGTGTTTGCCGACAAAGGAGGGGAAATGCGTATTTATTTCTCGCCGAACCAGATAATGTTTGAGTTGGCAATGGAAGAAACAAGTCACCCCTTAATCAGATTAACTTCGCGGTTAGTGGAAGGAGAATATCCGAACTATCGAGAAATCATCCCTCAAGACTATGGGACGCAAGTGATATTAAGTCGTGATAACTTTTTGTCAAACATTAAGGGCGCTAGTTTGTTTGGCGGCAAAGTGAACGAAGTAAAAATTGAAACCAACCCGAAAGACGAAACAATTGAGATTAGTAGTCAAAACCCAGAAGCGGGCGAGTTTAATTCGTCGATCAGGGGAGAGTTGAAGGGCAAGCGGGCAGAAGTTTATTTTGATTGCCGATTTTTAATAGAGGGACTGACAAACATAAAAAGCTCGGAAATTTTATTAGGGGTATCCGGCGGCGAAGACGGCGGGCCGGGAGTGATAAAGCCAGTCGGCGACGACAGTTATGTTTATGTCGTTATGCCGATTAGAAATAATTAGGGGGTTGGCGGCGCGAAATTTTCCTCTGGGAAAAGAGGAAGGGTCTTATCGATAAAACTGCGCCAAATAGGACCAGCGACAGAGATGCCGGGCTCTTTCTTCATTGATTCGTTATTATTATTTCCTGCCCAAACACCAACCACAAGGTTTGGCGTATAACCGATTACCCATCCATCGCGATAGCCCTGGGTAGTTCCGGTCTTGGCGGCGACTTGATAGCGATCGAAGTATAAAATGGAATGAGTCCCAAAAATTGGAGCGCGGGCATTATTATCGCTCAAGATACTATTTATTGTATCGGCAACCTCGGAATTCAACACCTTTTTTGGTGTTTTTTCATTTCTTTCAATAATTACACCATTACTATCTTCGATTCTCAAAATCGGCGTCGATGGAATATATAACCCCCTTGTGGCAAATACTCCATAGGCGGTGGCCATTTCTAACAATTTTACCTCACCGCCACCTAAGACCAATGGCAGTCCGTAGAAAGAAGCCGGGCGCGTTAATGTTGTTATTCCGAAATTCTTTGCCGTTTGAATGCTTGCCTTCAATCCCGCAAAGTCCCTTAAAACCTTAACTGCCGGAACATTCAGAGATTGCGCCAATGCGTTTCTTAGGGTTACCGGGCCACGGAAGAGACCGTCATAATTCTGCGGAATATATGGATTACTGGCAGTTCCGAAATTTGTTTCTTCATCGATAGTGATAGTGTAATCGTGATAGCCATTAACAAAGGCGGTAGCGTAAACAAAGGGCTTAAAAGACGACCCGGGTTGGCGGTTTCTGATGGCGACGTTAGGATTCGGCTCGAATAAGCAGTTAACCCCGGGATTGCACCCTTTGGGTTGCGGGTCAGCAAAATAATCTTTCGAGCCGACCATTGCCAATATCTCTCCCGTCTTCGGGTCAATGGCGACCATGCTGGCGTTGTAAGCATGTACTGCCTCATTCTTTGTCGCGCCGTCTTTTACCGCCTTCTCTGCCCATTCTTGTATCTCCCAATCGATACTGGTTATTATTCTCAACCCCTTTTCGCGGATATATTCCTCGCCGTATTTTTTTTCAAGAATATCTTTTACGTACATTACGAAATGGGGAGCGTATATTCTTTGGATTAACGGAACAAATATTATTTCTTTGCTTTTATAATTATCGCCATCGTTTTTCGATAGATATTTTTCTTTGACCATTCGATCAATCACATAATCCTTTCGGGCCAAAAGATCATTAAGACGCGGGCCGTACGGCGACAATCCGCTTGGCGATTTAATCATCGAAACCAAAACCGCCCCCTCTTCGACACTTAACTCTGAAATATGCTTGTTAAAAAATGTTTGCGATGCCGTTTCGACGCCGTAGGAGTTGGAACCAAAGGGGATTTGGTTTAAATAGAATTCTAAAATCTGCTTTTTATCATAGCGTCTTTCCATTTCGAGAGTTAAGACCCATTCTTTAACCTTGCGACTAATCAGCTTGTCGTTTGTTAGAAAAGTCGACCTGATTAATTGTTGGGTGATTGTTGAGCCCCCTTGCCCAGCCTGTCCTGTTCTAATGTCGGCAAGAATAGCGCGAACTACCGACGTGAGATCGACTCCGATATGGTGATAAAAATTTTTATCCTCGGTGGCGATAACCGCCTCTTGAACGAATAATGGTATTTGCGACAGTGGCACAATCTTGCGTTTTTCCTCTCCATAAATCGTGTAAAGCAACACCTTGCCAGTTCGGTCGAATATTTGCGCCGATTGACTAAACGGACTTTCGGTAAATTTCTCCGGCCGTGGCAGGTCTTTGGCAAAATATACAAAGACCAAAGCGCCAAGGATGGTCATCGCGATAAAAGCAAGACCGACGACCTGTAAGATGATAGACAATATTGGCAAAAACGGCTTGGTTCTTAAAGAACCACCCCCTTTTTTATCAGAAATAGTTTTCTTTTTTTTCTTCGGATTGCCCATAGTTGTTTGTTTGTATTACATAACCGATTAAACAATTTTAACACAATAGCAAATATATTTCTTGTTTTTAATCCTTACTGGGTCTATCGTTATTGGACAAAAGGTTTGTTGGACAAAAGGCATAAAAATGATAAATTTAAGGAGTGAATTTACCATGGGGCTTGCGCCCACAACATATTCTTATTTCGTCGCTTCGTTACGCCCACGGTTTTCCGCGAAGGGAGATAAAACAATAACTATTAAATAACAACACGATAAATATGGATAAAGAAAAGAAAGAGGAATTAGTGAATATTTTATTGACCCGTGGCGTAGAGAATATATATCCCTCGAAAGAGTCCTTAAAAAATAGAATCTTAACGGGAAAATCGATGCGTTTATATTGCGGTTATGACCCAAGCGGGCCAACTCTCCATCTTGGACACTTGGTTTCTCTTAAAAAATTGGCAGAATTTCAAAAACTTGGTCACCATGTAATTATGTTAATTGGTGATTTCACCGGAATGATCGGCGATCCAACCGATAAAACAGCAGCAAGAAAAAAGTTAACCCGCGACGAGGTGATAAAGAACGCGACCCTATACAAGAAACAAGCTACTAAGTTTTTGTCATTTAGCGGGAAAAATCCGGCAAGGATAATTCACAATAGCCAATGGTCGGATAAACTTACTTTTTTAGACCTAATTGAGATTACGTCAAATTTTACTGTCCAGCAGATGATTACTAGGGATATGTTCCAAAAACGATTGAAAGACGAAAAGCCAATATATCTTCACGAATTCTTATACCCCATAGCTCAAGCATACGATAGCGTGGCAATGGATGTTGACTTGGAAATCGGCGGTAACGATCAAACATTTAATATGCTTTGTGGTCGGGATTTAACGAAAGCGGTAAAGGGTAAGGAAAAGTATGTAATGTCGTTGAAGTTATTAATCGACGAGAGCGGTAAGAAAATGGGTAAAAGCGAAGGTAACTTTGTTAGTTTGATGGATAACCCCAAGGAAATGTTTGGGAAAATTATGGCTTGGCCAGACGAATTAATTATTCCAGGGATGGAATTGTTAACCGAGTCGCCGATGACGGAAATCTCGGATGCGAAAGAAAAGATGAGCGAAATGAAAATAAACCCACGCGACGCAAAGGCCAATCTGGCAAAGAAAATTATTACAATGTGCTATAGCGAAAAAGAGGCCGAGGGAGCAGAGAAAGAATTTAATCAGGTTTTCAAAAATAACGACCTTCCAGAGAACATTCCCGAAATTATTGTTGGAAACGAGAGTGTCCCATATACGGAATTGGTTGTTATTCTGAATCTGGCGTCATCTAAAGGAGAGGCCAAACGGCTGATTATCCAGAAAGGCGTCAAGATTAACGGTCAAGTTAACGATCGGTGGCAAGAAGAAATCACTGTTAATACAGGAATGGTTGTTCAGGTCGGGAAGAGACGATTTGCTAAAATTATTAAGAAGTAATTTTTTCGGTTTTCATTCTCCTTCGCGAAGAATCGTGAGCGTGAA
Organism: bacterium; assembly: GCA_043798775.1. Taxonomy (GTDB): domain Bacteria; phylum Patescibacteriota; class Minisyncoccia; order Minisyncoccales; family GWA2-46-15; genus CAZUEG01. Next base: position 9,299 of record JAZDOL010000019.1, read on the forward strand.
TTCACGGATGAACACGAAGTAAATTTTTTGCTTCGGCCAGCTTAGCTGGCCTTCGGCTCGTTTAGCGATCCTTCGCCGAAACTCCAACGAGGTGAGCCGTAACATCGGGGAGCTTCATGTTATTGGCGCAATAAATGGCAATTGACAAGGCGTCGGCGGCATCGTCTGGACGGGGAGTTTCCTCAAGTCCCAAAAGAACCTTAACAATCTCTTGCATCTGGTTCTTTTCTGCTCGTCCATAACCGGAGATCGCCATCTTGACCTGAAGCGGCGTTGCTTCGTAGACTGGTAGTTTTTTTTGCGCTGCCGCCAATAAAATAACACCTCGAGCTTGGCTTACGGGTAGCGCCGTTTTGAGGTTTTTAAAAAAGAAAATACTTTCCACTGCCATTTTTTCCGGCTTGTAAACGGTAATGATTCTCGTCAGCTCTTGATATAACTTTTTTAGTCGATTAGGGATAGGCATTGTTACTTCGGTAGAAATTATCCCATAAGAAATGCACCTGAACGGATTATTTTTTCGCAAAGGTAAAAAAGCGACTATTCCGTAGCCGGTAGTCGCTAATCCTGGATCAATACCGATGATGATCATTGTTTAACAGCTTGTTATCTTCTTAGAACGAAATAGCAACGTCGTGATGTTGTAGCCCCGATGATTGTTAATCAGAAATGTTTGAATAAACGTCGTTTACCGAGTCATTATCACTTAAGATGTCAAAAAGTCGTTCGCAGGCCTCGCGATCTTTCTCGACAACATCAATTGCCTCCTTGGGAATCCATTCCATGTTCGCCGAATCGGTTTCGATTCCTTTTTCTAATAAATTACCCCTAACAGTTTCCATTAGGGGAGTGTTTATAAATATTAACAAGGAGTCCTCTTTCCATAACAAATCCTCGGCGCCGGCTTCGATTGCCTTTAGTTCGATATCCTCTTTCTTGGCGTTTCCGTCGATCGCTACAACGATCACCCCCTTCTGTTCAAACATCCACTTAATTGATCCAGATTCAACAAACTTTCCACCATGTTGCGCGAGGGCTTGTTTTATCTCGTTGATTGTTCGATTCTTATTGTCGGTGATTCCGTCTACTAGAATGGCGACTCCCCCCGGGCCGTAACCTTCAACAAGGAATTCTTCGAGGATTACTCCATCTAAATTGCCGCTGCCTTTGTTTATCGCTCGTTCAACATTGTCTTTTGGCATATTTATCGATTTTGCTTTTTCGATAACAACCCGTAATTTAGAGTTAGTTTCCGGATTATTGCCACCACGCGCCGCGATTGTCAGTTCTTTCGCCAGCCTAGAAAACGCCTTTCCTCTTTGAGCGTCGGTTGCTTCTTTTTTGTGTTTAATCCCTGCGTAATGAGAATGACCGGACATATTGGGCGAAAGTTAAATTTGAGTAAAAGGCCTCTCGGTAGTTGTTTCTTTCTGTAAGTTTATTTACTATCGTAGCAATAATAGGCGAAAATTCAAGGGGATAACCAGTGGATTACAACCATATTGTCATTCTTTGATGATATTGCTAAAATATACATATTCGCTAAGATAGTTACTTTAAGTCGGAAGAGGTTGATCAAGGGTTCTCGTAACTCCTCACCCACCCGAAGCGATGCTCTCTAAAACAAGGGTTTTCATGGCAGGATAAATATCCTGCTTTTTGTTTTCCATTCTCAAAGTTTCTATGACCGAAGGGTTGATTCAATGAACTTTAGCGCCTTTGGTGCTTTTGGAGCCGCCGGAGATTTTTCTTGTTAAAACAGCGGGACGGATGGCGCGTTCGGCGACATTGTTCTCCGGAGAAACATCAAAGTTAGAAACACAGGCAACCAGCTCGCCGGCAA
>JAZDOL010000022.1:0-21881 GCA_043798775.1 bacterium
GTGGCGGAGGAGGGGGAGGAGTGGCGGGCGACATTCTGTCGCTGTAATTAATCTCCTCTTCTATACCCTCGCCCTGAATTCTTTCGAGGAATTTTTCTCTTTCAACCTCTTCTTTCTTCTGAATACCGGCAAATTGATCCTTAATCGCTTCTTTTTTAATATTCTCTTCTTTCGCAACGCGCATCTCTTGCTCTTTAAGGATGCGCGTTTTATTATCGTCTTGCGTTTCCCGATCGCTTTGCCGAGATCTCTCTAGTTCTTGTTTTTTCGCTTCCTCGAGTTCTTCCCTCTTTTTTATGATTTCTTTAAGTTGCGCCTTTCTTTCTTCGTCGCGTTTTATTTTTGCCACCTCTTCTTTGGACGCTTCTTTTTCTTCGCGAATCTGCTGAATGAAATTTTCCTTTTTCTGGTTCTCTATCAACAATGCCTGTCTTTTCAGCTCTTCTTCTTCGCGTCTTTTTTTGAGCCCGGCATCTATTTCCTCTTTAGTAATCTCTTCTTTCCTTAAGGTATTATCAACTATCAATAACTGATCTCTTGCCGCATTTTCTCTAGTTAAGATTCCTTGGTAGCGAAAGTCAACGCTGCTTAATTCTCGCCCCATCGCTTCAATTTTTTCTTCCCATTCCCAGCGTTCTTTTTCTGCCAAGCGACGCTTCTCTTCCAAGTCCCACCGCTTCATCTCTAGTCCTTTTTTGGTTTTAATATCTTGCTCCAAACGCTCCTGCTCCTCCACCAATTTCTCATCCTTTTCGATATCCTTCTCTTTATTAGAAACATTTTCTAAAGCAACCCCCGCGTCTCGTTGTTTATTAAGAATTATTGCCCGCTCTTCTAATAGCGGTGATTTTTCTTTCTCGATGGCGATAATGGTTTTCCGCAGTTCCTCTTTTTGCTTTTCAAGCTTTATCTGCTCTTCGCGGTCGATAATTTGTCTTTGCCTTTCTTTTATTTTCTCCTCTTCCGTCAAAACACGCTGGTACCGCAGTTCCGAATCACGCAATTGACCGCGGATTGTTTCCTCCTCTTCCTCCCATTCCCAGCGTTCTTTTTCTGTTTGCCGTCTTTTTTCCTCCCATTCCCATCGGCTTGATTCAGCTTCTCTTTTTCCTTTTAGATCTGGCGCGGCTTTTTCGCGGGCTTCAATCTCTTGTTCCATCGCCTCAAGCTCTGCCTCTCTTTTCTTAATCGCTTCGGTGTTTTTCTTCGCTTGTAATTCTCTACTTAATAAACTATTTCTTTCCGCCTCAAGCGGGCTTTTACGGCTTAAAACTTCCTGAATTTTTTTATTCAGTTCCAACCGTTCCCTTTCAAGGGTTAATTCCTCATCCTCGCGCCGTTGTTTTGTCCGTTTTAAAAACTGGGCTTGCTCCTCTTTTCTTTGCGCTTCTTCTATCGCTACTTGTCGTTCTCTTTCCAGTTGTGTTCGTTCTTGCAATCTCCTTTCATCATCTAGTCGCCTTTGTTCTTCGGCAATCCGCCTCCTTTCTTCGTCCTCTCTTTTTCGCCTTTCATCATCTAGTCGCCTTTGTTCTTCGGCAATCCGCCTTTGCTCTTCTTCTTGACGTTTTCTTCCCTCTTCTTTGCGTTTTCTTTCTTCCTCTAAACGCAAAACTTCTGCCTCTTTCTGACGCTTTTCCTCTTCTTGACGGGTTTTTTCTTGTTCAATCCGTTCTTTTTCCGCCTCATCTTTGGCGAGAAGTTCCTCTTGTTTTTTTTGCTCTTCTCTTTGGCGAGCATTTAAAATGTCGCCACGCATCGTGCGGACATCGCTATCTGGAGGCGGTGTGGGGATTTTATTATCCTCGTCCATAGTTTATATAGTTACTTTGTTTCTTCTGGATTACTTGTCGCTTTAACCGACAGATTAATTCTTCCCAGTTCGTCGATTTCAATAACCTTTACGGGAATAATATCGCCTACCTTGACAACATCCTCAACTTTATTTACCCGATAAGAAGCTAATTGGGAAATATGAACCAGCCCTTCTTGGCCGGGAAGAATTTCGGTAAACGCTCCAAATTCCATAATCCGTTTTACCTTGCCCTGAAAGATTTCTCCCACCTGAATCTCTCTGGTGATATTTTTAATCCAATCGTACGCCTTTTGCGCCGCTTCCGCCTTTTCCGCGGTAACATAAATCATCCCCGATTGCTCGATATCAATTGCCGCGCCGGTTGCGTTAATTATTTCGTTAATGACTTTCCCTCCCGGACCGACAACCTCGCGAATTTTTTCTGGATTTATTTGTAAAATTAGAATCCTTGGCGCATAGGGCGACAATTCCGCTCTTGGTCCAGAAAGCAACTTTTCCATTTCCTGAAGAATTGCCAGACGAACGATCTTCGCCGCCGAAAGCGCCTCTTCCATTATCTTGCGATTAATACCGCTAACCTTCACATCCATTTGAATTGCCGTTATTCCTGCTCTTGTTCCGGCAACCTTGAAATCCATATCGCCATAATGATCTTCCGGCCCCTGAATATCCGTTAAAATTCGGTAGTTTCCTTGACCGTCGCTCATCATTCCAATAGAGATTCCCGTAGCTGGCGACTTAATCGGCACCCCGGCATCCATTAGGGCGATAGAAGAGCTGGTAACCGATGCCATCGAGCTTGATCCGTTTGACGATAATATTTCGGTAACAATGCGAATTGTGTAAGGGAATTGCTCGAACACCGGAATTAGTGGAAGTAATGCCTTTTCTGCCAACATCCCATGGCCAACATCGCGTCGTCCTGGGCCACGCATCGGTTTAATTTCGCCAACAGAATATGGCGGAAAATTATAATGATGCATAAACCGCTTTTTCCCGGTAATTTCCATTCCCTCAAGAATCTGCTGATCACCTGGGGCTCCTAAGGTTAGAATCGATAGAGATCTTGTCTCTCCGCGGGTGAACAGTCCGGTTCCATGAGTGCGTGGCAAAACGCCGGTTTCCATGGCAATCGGCCTCAATTCGTCCATCTTTCGTCCATCAACACGACGATCTTTTAGAATAGCGTTTGTATGAACGAGGCGGTCAATTTCTTCTTCAAGAAACACTCCTCCTTGTTTTGTTTCCAGCCCACCAGGATACTTTTCAAGCAAATAACCGGTTAACTCTTTTTTTAATGCATTTACATTATTCATGCGACTGGATTTATCCTGACCCTCAAAAAGCGCGAGTTCCAATCGATCGCCAAGAAACGACTTAATGTCGGTTTCCAGCTCGTAATTAACTTTCAATTCTTCTAAAATAATCTTTTTCTTGCCAATGGCGCTGGCAATCTCTTCTTGGAAAGCGCAGATTGCCCTTACCGACTCTTCACAAAAATCATAAGCCGATAAAATATCGGCCTCCTCGACTTCGCTGGCGTCGCCATCAATCATATTCAAAACAATATCGCCTTTTGTTTTACCAACACCAAAAATCAAATTGAGACGGCTATTCTCCCGAACACTATAAGACGGATTAATCACGAAGTTTCCATTAGTATGGCCAACGCGAATTGCCGCTACCGGACCGTCCCAAGGAATATCGGAAAGCATCAGCGCCATTGAGCTGGCGATAACCCCGATTGTCGCCGGACCATTTTCCGCGTCCCACGACAAACAAGTAACAACTACCTGAACCTCGCGACCTAAATTCTTAGGAAAACGCGGACGAATTGTTCTGTCAATCAGTCGAGCGGTAACAATTGCTTCGTCTGAAGGACGAGTTTCTCTTTTAATGTAGCGGGGACCTTTTATTTTCCCGGCGGCATAGTAGCGCTCTTCGTAATCAACGGTTAGCGGAAAAAACCCCAAGTCGTCTTTTTTTTCTTTGGCCATTACCGCTGTTGCCAAAACAACCGTGTCACCATAGCGAACAGTAACCGAGCCGTTTGCTTGTTCCGCTAAATTACGCGTTTCTATTAATAACTCTCGCCCGCCAATTTCAAGTTTAAATTTTTTCGTCTCCACGTTTTATTGGGTTAGTTTTTATTAAATATTTCTCTGGGCTTTGCGACAAATCAAGAAATTCATCAGCCACCTCTCTAAGGTGCGATGATGCCGATCTTGAAAATGCCATTACCTCTACTCTCTTGCCTTGGTTTTTTAAATACTCAACGAGAGGAATAAAATCGCCATCTCCGGAAACAATAACAACTGTATCAATACTCGAAGATATTTTTATCGCATCTACCGCCAGCCCCACATCCCAATCGGCTTTTTTTAAGCCGTCAAAATATTCCTGTAAGTCCTTTACTCTTGTTTCGATGCCCAGTTTTACCAAAGCGTCAAAAAACGGCTTTTCCTCGCCGGTTTTTGTGCGAACCACATAGGCAAACGCGCGAATTAAATTTCTTTGACTGACTGCCAATTTAAGAATCTCTCGAAAATTTACTCTGGCGCCGTAAAGATTTCTTGCCGAATGGTAAAGATTTTGAACATCAATCAACACCCCTACTTTTTGGCCGATATGCTTAAAAACCATACTTTATTTTTTTAACCCCATTTTGTTGATTGTTTCCTCGTATCTCTTTTCTTCTTTTAATTTAAGATATTTTAAATGTTTTCGCCTTTTGGCAACCATTTTTAACAATCCCCTTTTGGAGTGAATGTCATTAGGATGTTTTTTAAGATGCGCTAACAGCTCTTTAATCTGGGTAGTTAAAATTGCCACCTGCACCTCCGGAGAACCGGTGTCGGCTTCATGAACTCGATTTTGAGTTATAATTTTTTTCTTTGTGTCTACTGATAACATTTATTTGCTCCCCATACCTTCACCGCGCTCGTATTGGCAATGAAGAGAAGATCGGGGTTAGTTAATAATAATTAATAATTTTTTATATAATGCCACTAATTGTTCGTTGGTACACTGTAGCACTTATTGATAAAACATAACAGGCGGCCGGTTAGCCGCTTACTTGCCCAATGCCCTGTTGTAATACAAATTCATCTTTAAATCAACGATCCGTCTTAAACGATCAATTATAGAATTATTAAGGAATCTAATCTTTTGATATAAAATAACCCCGTGGATTGACGGAATTAACGGAAAGAAGTTTGTAAGCTGGCCCGCCAATTAGCGGAGGTAGCTTAATGACTTAATGACTTGATAACTCAACCCCATCAACAACTCCTTACCCTAACTACCAAACGCTGTATATTGTGTGAGTGTGAGTAATTTGTAATTTGGGAACAAATTTTCTCTTATATTGATAACTCCTTACCCTAACTACAAATTACTAGTTACTAAATACTGGCAAATTTGAGCTTAGACGAAAATTTGCTGTGGTGCGCCCGGAAGGGCTCGAACCTTCAACAAACGGATTAAGAGTCCGTTGCTCTACCAATTGAGCTACGAGCGCATACATTAAATATTTACTGGCCGCTTAACTTCCTTTAAGGAAATCCATTTTCTTTCAACGGATTCTACTGCGGGGTGGAAACCGCTCAATGCTTTATATATCCACCCGTGTAATCTATGTTTTTTATCTACACTTTTCGGAACTTCTATCCGAGCGGTCCCATAGTAAAGTGTGTTCTTTTTAAAAAACTTGTTAACTGGCTTAACAAAGCTTTTCCTGAAATTATTCAAAGGAATTCCCGTAAGATCCGACCAAAACCTCTTAATTTTTATTTCTTCTTGCTGGGAATATATATTAATCCTCATTCTTAAGTTTTTAGCTGGAATACCGAATACCTTATCAAGCCAATTCACAAAAAATAATATGAGGAGCGGGTCTGAATTTGTTAATTCCATACCTCCTTTCATTTTTCTACCCTCTGCCCAATAGAGCATTGCTCCCATTAACCTCAAACTTTCGAATGAGAGTGGGAGTGTCACTTCTTTTTTCGCCTCATTTATAATATCTTCAATTTCCCGCTCCCTTCTTTCTTTTTGACTGTTCGGACCTTTGGCTAAAATTATGACTTGTTTCGTATAAAGTCTTTTTCTGTGCTCTGGGTTTAACTTGATATCTTTCAACCAAAAACTCAAAGAACTTTTCGCCACATTAATTTCTTTACCAATTTCACCATAGCTTAATCCTTTTCTTCTAAGTTTGATAGCCTGATTTTTTAACTCAATAAGCGGTCTCATGTAGTTCCGATTATATCCCTCATGGGAAGCGAACGCAAACAAAATTTATTAATAAAAATCGCACTCCCGAAAAGGAAAGGGATTGAGCCAGTGTATCCCTTCGAGGGGTGCCACTTCATCCATTAAGCTATGGGCGCAAAGCCGGAGCTAGGCCGGCAGGAATTATTAATTACAACAATCGGATACAATCGGACAAGTGATTCGATGCCAACTTACTAGTCCTGTCCACGACTGAACTCCCAGTTGCACGAAAATAGTCCCCACGATAACCCAAGCGGCAAACATAATCACAATCCCGATTGCCACCGATTTAAATATTGAATTAGCTCGACTGATACAGCTAGGATTGCCGGAACAAACCAGATACATAAACCCGCCAACAACGATTAAGAGAGCGGAAACCGACAAAACAATTTTAACGACAAAAGACAGGATTCCTTTTCCAAGAATGAAAAAATGGCATAACTGACAATCGATGGTTACCAAACATTTAATTGCTCCGACGCATTCGGTCCCCGTTCCAAATACTGGTTTACAGCCGGTATTTCCTTTCCCCGCCACGCTGCCAGTACACTTATCACCATTAACGGCTCCTCCGCAATACATATTTTTTCCACAAGGAATCATTCCTTCGTAACAAATCGTAGTATATTCCGCGCCAGTAGGATCTCTCCGTATCCTATATGTATCCGCGGCAAAAACAGAAACGACGGGGATTAAAATACCCGCAAGGGTTATGGCAATTAATATTTTTCTTATTCTTGGCATATAATTTACGAAATTTGTTTATTATTCTCGCGCCCCCGGAGGGAATTGAACCCCCATTACTGGCTTCGAAGGCCAACGCTTTATCCATTAAGCTACGGGGGCTTTTGTCTACACAACTACCCATCCTCTACATTTTTCTAACCACGCGAGATACTCGCCCCGCCGAAGCCTTGGCGTAGGGGGGCCATTAAGCTACGGGGGCTCTCTGGCTAATTTTCAATTTTTCCGCCCAAGGCGGATCCGCCGTAGGCGGACAATTTTCAAACGCCAATGATGTTTATTGGTATCAATTTCAAATTTCAAATTCTTATTTGTTGATTTTAGCAAAGTCGCGGACATTGTAAAGAATTATTTTCGAAACTGCCGGATGTTCATTCGATTGAATAGCGATGGCTAATAAGATAGAATCAAGCAAAGTAAGGATATGGAAATACCTCAAGCAATAAAGCAAGTTATCGCCGATATTGAAAACGGCGGGTTTGAAGCGTATCTGGTAGGCGGATGTGTCCGTGATTTTTTGTTAGACAAAAAACCAGCCGACTGGGATATCGCCACTAACGCCAGCCCTCAAGATATTGAAAAGGTAATCCAGCCCACGGGAAGAGAAACATTTTACGAAAACGATTTTTGGACAGTAGGCGTTGTTTGCCCGGAATTAGCCGGCGAAAATGATAGTAATAATATCGTTGAAATAACCACCTATCGTGCCGAAACAACATACAGCGACAAACGCCACCCCGACAAAGTTACCTCGGCAAAAAATCTCGAGGAGGACTTATCCCGCCGGGACTTTACGATTAACGCCATGGCTCTGAAACTTGATAAAACAGATGATAAATTATCGATTGTCGATCTCTATCGCGGAAAAGAGGACTTGAGAGATAAAATTATCCGTGCCGTTGGTAACCCCGAAGATCGCTTCAACGAGGACGCCCTAAGAATGTTGAGGGCTGTTAGATTTTCTACCTCCCTCGGGTTTATTATCGAGCCAGAAACCAAAACGGCAATTAAAACGAACCGCCAATCGTTAAAATTAATATCCCAAGAGCGGATTCGCGACGAATTAGTCAAAATCATATCTAGCAGTCGCGCCGATCAGGGAATTGAATCATTAAGAGAACTGGGGCTTTTAGAATTTATCATTCCCGAACTAGAAGAGGGTTATGGGGTCGGCCAAAACAAGCACCATATCTTTGATTGCTACCAGCATAATTTACTGTCGTTAAAATACGCCGCGGAGAAAGATTTTAATTTTAATGTGCGGATGGCAACGCTTTTACACGATATTGGCAAACCGCGAACAAAGGCGGGAGACGGCCCGGATTCAACTTTCCATAACCACGAAACAGTAGGAGCAAGAATGGCAAAAGTTATTTTAGAGCGACTCAAATTTTCCAAAAAAGATATTCAAAAAATCGTCACCCTGGTGCGTTATCATTTATTTTATTACAATGTTGGCGAGGTAACCGAGTCATCAGTTCGCCGTTTGGTAAGAAATGTTGGTCCGGAAAATATTGATGAACTACTAGAGGTGCGAATGGCCGACCGCATCGGTTCGGGAGTTCCCAAGGCCGAACCATATAAATTACGGCATTTAAGGTATTTGATTGATAGAGTTGCTCAAGATCCCCTCTCGGCAAAAATGCTTGCCGTAAATGGCAACGATGTTATTACTGTTTTAAATATTCAGCCCGGTCCGAGAGTAGGATTTATCTTGGAAATATTGTTGGGGGAGGTATTGTCGGACCCGAAAAATAATGATAAGGAATTACTATTGGTTAAAGTGAAAAAATTGAACGAACTGACAGATAATGAGTTAAGAGAGATGGTTAAAAAAGCAAAGAATGAACGGGAATCGTTGGAGATGAAGCGCGACGAAATGACGAAGAATAGGTATTGGGTGACATAAAATAAGATAATAATTATAAGTTAACCATAAAAAACTATGGCAGAACAATCAAGAAAAGAAGACGAGGGCGACCAACAAGAAAATATGGATATAGGTACCGGTCATTTTTTAGGTGAGCATGGTCTAAGAATGCATCGCCTTGAAGAATCAGGAGTGCTTCCCGAGGCGTCGGGGTTTTTTAGAGGAGGTGAGCTGGCCTTAACCGATAGGGTGGCGATTATCAGGTCATACGCAGAAAGCTTAAGAGGGAAGGGGTATGGCGACATTGCTTTGAAAATGGAAAAAGAAGTAGAAGAGATAGAAGAAAAGAAAATTTTATGGAGAGCGGCGTCAGGTAGCAGTTTAGGAGAGAGAAAAGTCATCTTGGGCGCGCGTACGGCTATTTTTAACGAACGAACAGAGTCCTTGGAAAAAGAAGTAGAAGAACTTATCGAGGAAGACAGCGAGAAACCTCTTGCTGATGAATTAGCAAGATTAGAAAAGGCGCTTGAATATTGGAAAGATTTTTCAGGGAAATTTTAATTTAGAATCCTGAAACAAATGATATTATTTAAGGAAACAACTTTTCGTTGTTGTTTCCTTAAAACGGGGCGTGGTGTAATGGTAACATGCACCCTTCGGGAGGGTGAGACCTCTGGGTTCGACTCCCAGCGCCCCGAATGTTGTCTTGAGGGCCCGTAGTAAAGTGGCATTACGCTACATTCGCATTGTAGAGGCGGCGGTCCGATTCCGCCCGGGTCCACTCGATTCGCCCCTGCGGGGGCTCACTCGTGGCAAGCCACCCAGGCATTGCTATATATGTTCTTAATAATTCGTTAGACGCGAATCGAGTGTCCCGAGCGAAGTCGAGGGACATATAACATATGTCCATATTATAGAAAATAGATTTGTATTGTAATTAGTAGTTTGTAATGAGGGCAAGGAGTTATTGATACACAAGAAAATTTACTCCCTAACTACAAACTGCTCACACTCACACAAGATCCAAGGGGGTATTTTCCGAGAAACTAATCTTCTTTAGGAGAATTAATCTGCCGAAGAAATTACGAGAAGTCGAGAGCTTTCGCGAGAGAAATTAGCGAGATTGGCCGATGTTGCCGACAATACGTTTATTAAAAGTTAAAGCTGGTAAGAACCAGAATCCAACGATTGATACGTTCAAGAAAATATTAGAAGCTCTTGGGTGTGCGTTGATAAGCTAATTGAATAAAAATATGGGATTTTTTGAATGGGGAGAAAAAAGATTTGCTCGCGGAATAGCAAAAGCTATGTTGCGAAGCTATAAATTATTTAAGAACGCTTATCCGGACCTAAGCGAGAACGAGCTTATCAAAAAGACCCTATCAACTCGTCCGGGAATACCGGCAAAAACACTGTTCAAGGATATGGACGATGACAATTTTTGGAAAAATGTCGCTAAGGGCGGTTTTGTGGAAATTGTAAATATACTTGTTCAACTTGAGTACATTGAATATATGAGAGGTAATTTTGATTTTGGAGACCAAAAAACTTTTAACATATTCCGGGGCGTTATTATGGAAGAAATAGACAAATTATAAAATCGAAAACTTTGTAAATAATCTATATGAACGACTTTAAAAATCTCAAAGAAGCACACGAAGTAGCCGCCTGCCAAAGATTTTTATCAATATACAACGAAGCACAGAATAGCGATATTAAAATTGTACGACTTGGAGACCCCAACAAAAAAGAGCCAGATTGTATTTGCGGCGATAGCTTCGCAATAGAATTATCTGGGGTTTATGATAATTCTTATCAAGCAGAAAAAGTGTGGTCAGTGCCTCGCGATAAAGATATTGGCCAACAACCTAATCATGAGCTACTTTCGCTCCAGAATTTGCAAAATGAAATTGGAATAAAGCTGTCAAAACTAAACGAAGGTAATTATGCCGGTTTCCCCGAAAAAATTATTTTGGTCCTTAATTTACAGAGTCCATTATTACAAGATAAAGAGGTTGAGGACTATATTGATGAAATATGTACCCTTTCGTAAGGATGGACATTTCGAAAAATATTTTTATCAGACTTGGATTTCGTGGAAATCTGATAAAAATGGAGATTGGAAAATTAAAAAATTAGAATAATGTCGACATACCAGCGAAGCTGGCACAAAAAAATTGCGGCGACGAAAAAAAGAAATGGCGGAAGAAGGGCGGCATGAACGCCGTTTTGTTAAAATTTAAAGGGGTAAATAAGAAAAACGCTTGTCTTTCTTGTTTTTTCTAAACTAACTACCCTATATTCTTTAAGGCCAAGATCTTTCGCAGTTTTGGCTACCCTCCTTGTGTCGTTATCCGTACCGGTCGTTTTGACCTCGTAACCCGTTTTGCCGTCATAGATAAAATCAATCTCCGCTCCGCTTTTTAGCTGATAATATTTAACCATTTCTTGGGCAAACTTACCGACAAGATTATACTTTCCCTTAGTGTAAAGCTGGTTAAATACTTTATTCTCAAACAATTGCCCAAGGGAAACCTGCCCGATTCTATTTAATAGCCCCGTGTCGTTAAAATATATTTTTGCCAGCGATTTAACTTCAACGTCTCTTGACCCGGAAAACGGTTTAATTAAATGAATTAGATAGGTCTGCTCAAAGAATGTTAGGTACTCATAGATCGTGGGGCGGCTCACTCCCAAGGACTGAGATAGTTTTGTCACATCGGCCTTACCCCCGACCCTGCCGGCTAAAAGAAACATCAGATTTTTAAGGTTTTTATTATCTTTAAAGTCTGAAAGTCCGGCAACATCCAGTTCGAAATATGACCCCAATATATCGTCTAGTTTTAATGTTTTCTTTTCGGACGACGACTCCAGAACTACCGAGGGAAAACCGCCGTAATCCAGGTATTCCTTATAAAAGCCAGACAATCTGTCGTAGTTTGCATTAATGGTTAGTTTTTCTCCTTTAAAAAGTAAAAACTCTTCGAAATCGAGAGGATACATTTCGAAAACAAATTTTCTGCCGGCCATTGATTCATTAAAATAATTTTTCAGATAGAAACTACTGGATCCGGTAAGATAAAACTTTATGTCATAATGGTCGTAAAGATATTTCACTGCCGAGGGCAAATTTGGCGACTTCTGTATTTCGTCTAAAAAGATATAGACCTTTTTTGAAAAATCCAATCCCAGAGCAGAAAGCTGCAAAGTAATGTTGTCGTAATTATCGTTTTCGAATATCTTTTGGTTTACCGGACTTTCTAAGTCCAAGTATATCTTATTAGAAGTGGCCAGTTGTTCGTAGATATGCTGGATAACAAATGTTTTACCAACACGGCGAAAGCCGGTTAAAACTATTGTTTCTTTTTGGTTGGCGTATCGCTGAAGGATTTTTTCAATTTTTCTGCTTATGTAGTTATTCATATCTACAGTTTACATAAACCATACCTTTTGTCAATCAATTCGAAAGGAGGATAGTCCCTTTTTAGTGTTCTCAATATCTTAATAAGTATACTTATTCACTATTAACGCTCAATATTTAAAAAGCCGTCCCGAATTTTTTGAGGGACGGTTTTTATTTATACAAATTACTATGGGTATCAATATCGATGAATAATACGCTGTCTTTATTGATCGTGTCGTAGATAACCCTCAAATCCCCCGTCACATTAATACTACGACACCCTGTATATTTTCCCGCCAAAGGATGATTATTTAGAAGCGGATTATAGGGATCCTCCAGAAAAAGATTGCGTCGCTCCTTGAATCTGTTCTTTTCGTTTTGGCGAAGCCGTCCGTATTTTTTGGAAAAATTCTTGTGTAAGAATATTTTCATGCGGAAAGGCAATTAGAGTTTATCGAGATACTTATCCATTTCTTCTGCGGTAGAAAACGGACCACTGATATTCTTTTTATTTTTAAAATCATCTTTTGCTTTTCCAATGAGCGTTTCGAGTTCGGGAGTCATTTGGGGAATAGAAGAAATCCGCACTTCACGGGTGCGAATAAAATTTCTTAAAGAAGCGTTGATGACATCGCTCAAAGAAATCCCCAATTCTTCGGCAAGTTTTTGAACGGTTGCTTTTACTTCTTTATCGGTTTTGATATTGATAATTACTTTTTCCATATGTATTAAGTATATACGATGTATAATATATCTGTCAAGGATATACCCCGTTCCTTGACCGTTATCGTGTTCTTGTGTCATAAACAGACCCAAGGAGGCCTATGAAAAAGATTTTTCTCCTCTTGGCCGTCATCGGGCTGCTGTTCGGCAGCTCAATGATGGCTTCGGCCGCCGGTCCGTGGGTATGGACCGGGGCCATTGCCGGGACGGTCTTCGTTGACTATAACGGTAATGGCGCTTGGGACGACGGCGAGCCGGCAGCAGCCGGCGTCGTCGTTAACTTGAAACCCCTTGGGGGCGGTTGGAGTCGGCCGGTAACGGCCGGCTCGTGGGGAGAGTTCTCCTTCCTCGGGATAACCCCGGGGAAATACTCCCTCGACGCCAACCGACCCCGAGGGGGAGGAGGGGCGACCTGTTGTCTTGCCGTTAAAAGCGGGAAGACATTATGGTCGGCCCCCCTCGCCCTCGCCCCTTAACAGGGGCGAATTAGATCGACAAGGCCTCTCTGGCAACGGAGAGGCCTTGGTTGTTTGTTCAACCAGCGATAGAATATAATAATGACAAATGATAACGCAAAAAATGATATCGATACCGGTAACTTGGGAGAAAAGGTTGCCCAAAGTTATTTGGAAAGAAATAAATATCGGATTTTGGAAAAGAATTATCATACCCGTAACCCTTTTTGGAAAGGAGAGATTGATATTATTGCTGAAAAAGACCGGGTGATAATTTTTGTAGAGGTAAAAACCGCCGATAATCCAAAGACAGATTCTTTTCCCGCCGAGGAAAGAGTTAACGATAAAAAGAAAAAACAATTAATTCGTCTGGCTAATTCCTGGTTTATCGATAACAAAAGAGGAGCAAACTGCAAGTGGCAGATTGATATTATTCGCGTGATTATTGACCATATAACGCAACGGGCAAAAATTCGTCATATCAAAAACGCGATTAGCGACCGCTATTGATTTATCATAGCAAATCTATCGTGGCAGGTTGACCGAAAAAAACATCTTTGTTAGGATGTATTAACGGTTTACGAAACTACGAGCGATTGAAACATCGTTTTTTACTTTGTAACTAAATATATTATGGATTTGAAAAACTTCTTGTCGGCAATGCATCAGATTGCCGAGGAAAAAGGAATATCGATGGACAAGGTCGTCGAAACAATCGAAACGGCATTTGCCGCCGCTTATAAAAAGGACTACGGGAAAAAGGGGCAAATCATCAAAGCAAAACTGAATGTCCAAACGGGCAATGTTGAGTTTCGGCAGATTAAAATTGTTGTTGACGAGTCGATGCTTTTATCGGAAGAGGAAATTACCGCTCTCGAGGAGGACCACGAAATAAAGGAAATCGACGATGACGACAAACGCGTTCGCTTCAATCCGGAGAAGCATATTATGGTTGATGAGGCAAAAAAAATTGTCCCGGATATTGTTGCCGGCGGAGAACTGGAAATGTCATTGGAGCCGAAAGATGATTTCGGCCGAATTGCCGCGCAAACTGCCAAACAGGTTATTTTACAAAAGATCCGCGAAGCAGAACGCGAAATGATATTCCAGGAATTCAAAACCCGGGAGGGCGAAGTTGTTTCTGGGGTAGTTCAGAGGATTGAAGGAAGGAATATTTTTCTTGATATTGGCAAAACCCTCGGGATTCTTTCCAAAGAAGAACAGGTTCCTGGTGAATTTTACCGCCCCGGCCAACGATTAAAAGTTTACATTGTCCGCGTTGAAGACATGTCTAAAGGACCAGTGGTTTTCCTGTCGCGAGCCTACCCGAAATTAATTTCCAAGTTATTTGAATTAGAAGTGCCAGAGATATCAAGTGGTCAAGTGATTATTAAATCAATCGCTCGCGAAGCCGGATTTCGATCGAAGATCGCTGTTTTCTCGCAAGTGCCCGGGATTGATCCAATTGGGTCGGCGGTCGGGCAAAGAGGGGCGCGGGTAATGGCGGTGATTTCTGAATTAGGCGGAGAAAAAATAGACATCATCGAATATTCGGAAGAGCCGGATATGTTTATTGCCAACGCCCTGTCGCCCGCGAAGGTCTTAGGGGTGAAAGTGTTTACAAAGAGCCGAGCAGTGGTAACGGTACCCGTCGATCAATTATCATTAGCCATCGGAAAAGATGGCCAGAATGTCCGCTTGGCGGCTAAATTGACCGGATGGAAAATCGACGTTCGCAGCCCCGAGGATCCGATAATTGAAGGGTACGACGACGAAGAAGAACCGGAAGAAGAGAAACCAATTGAAGAAACTGAAGAAAAAGCGCCGGTACTTCGTAGCCTTGGCGAAGAAGTAGAATCGGAAAAGGCAGTGGCAGAGAAGGTGCTCGAGGTAAAGGTAGAACCAGTTATTGAAGAAAAACCAGTAAAAGACGAGAAACCGGAAAAAGCAAAGAAAGCGATAAAAAAGATGAAAAAACAACAACGACAGCTTAAGGAAGCAGAGTGATTTTCAGGCTTCCAACAAGAACGATAGATACTAACTAGTTATAAATAATTATCGTAATTATCAACAATAGCTATGGCATACTTTTCGCTCATTACATCGATCTTGGCGATTATTTTCGCCCTGTTTCTGATGAAAAAGGTCCAGGAAGCGCCCATTGGTTCGGGAAAGATGGTGGATATTTCGTTGGCAATCAAAGAGGGGGCAATGGCGTACATCAAGCGGCAATATCGCGCGATTGGAATCGTAGCGATGATATTGTTTGTTTTAATTCTTATCTCGATGGGATATAAAGCGGCGTTAGGGTTTCTAATCGGCGCTGTTTTTTCCGGACTAGCCGGTTATGTTGGGATAATAATTTCGACACAAGCAAACGTCAGAGTAACAGAAAAAGCCAAACAAGGGTTATCACCAGCTCTGGATTTGGCATTTAAAGGAGGGACTGTTACCGGAATTCTTGTTGTGGGCTTAGGACTTTTGGCAGTATCCGGTTTTTATTTATTGACTCGGGACTTAAACGCTCTTATTGCCCTCGGATTAGGGGGTTCGTTGATATCGGTATTCGCCAGATTGGGCGGAGGGATTTACACCAAGGCCGCCGATGTTGGCGCTGACTTAGTGGGAAAGGTGGAAAAAGGCATTCCTGAGGATGACCCGAGAAATCCGGCGGTTATTGCCGATCAGGTTGGCGACAACGTTGGCGATTGCGCCGGAATGGCCGCCGACTTATTCGAAACATATGTTGTTACATTAGTAGCGGCAATGATTCTAGGAGACTTATTGTTCCGCAACGCTGTCGCGATATTCTTGCCATTAATACTGGCTTCGGTTGCTATTCTGGCCTCGATTGTGGCATCTTTTCTGGTAAAAATTGGCAAAGATGGGGATATTATGGGGGCGTTGTATAAGGGCGTTACTGGCGCCGCCATTTTTGCGGCAATTGGATTTTATCCGGTCTTGAACCGTTTTTCCGAAGGTCTCAATATGACCATTTCCAGTTTATATCTTTCTGCGCTTTCCGGGCTAGTAATGGTGGGAGGAATGTTTCTCATTACCGAGTATTTCACATCAAAAAAATATCCGCCAGTCAGAAATATTGCCAAGGCGTCAGAAACCGGGCATGGCACGAATGTCATCGCTGGACTGGCGATTGGGATGCGTTCAACATTGTTGCCGGTTATTTTAATCAGCGCCGGAATCTTGTTCAGCACATCGATTGCCGATCTTTACGGCCTAGCAATCGCTTCGCTAACAATGCTTTCTTTGGCAGGAATCGTCATTGCCATGGACGCCTATGGCCCGATTACCGATAACGCTTCTGGGATTGCCGAAATGGCAGGATTACCGAAAGAGGTTAGAGAAGTTACCGACGCATTAGATTCGGTTGGCAACACAACAAAAGCTGTTACTAAGGCCTACGCCATTGCCTCGGCGGCGCTTGCGTCGCTTGTTCTTTTCTCGGCATTCACTCAAGAGATTCGCAACCAGGGATTAAATGTGCAATTTATGATTGACGACCCCCGACTATTGGTGGGAATTTTCATTGGCGGGCTTCTCCCCTACCTTTTTGCTAGCATGGCAATGGAGTCGGTGGGAAAAGCGGCCGGTGGCGTAGTTGAAGAAGTGCGGCGACAATTTAGAGAAATTAAGGGACTAATGGAGGGTACGGCAAAACCAGAGTACGGAAAATGCGTGGACATCGTAACGAAAGCGGCAATAAAAGAAATGATTGTTCCGGCGCTACTGCCTCTTTTGGCGCCAATATTTGGATGGTTTATATTAGGAGCAGAGGGTTTGGGGGGGATGTTGATTGGCAGTATGGTTAGCGGATTATTTGTCGCCATTTCGATGACTTCTGGTGGCGCCGCATGGGATAATGCCAAGAAATACATTGAGGATGGAAATTATGGAGGCAAGGGTTCGTTCGCCCATCAGGCGGCGGTCACCGGGGATACGGTTGGCGATCCCTATAAAGACACTGCCGGCCCGGCAATCAATCCGATGATTAAGGTATTGAATATCGTTGCTCTTTTGATTGTTACTTTCCTCATTTAGTTATCAGCCATTAAATATATTGAGATATGAATCTTATTCCTACAGTTATTGAGAAAACTCAATACGGCGAACGAGCGTACGATATCTATTCCCGACTATTAAAAGAACGGATTGTCTTTCTTGCCGGCCCGATTAATGATGTCGTAGCCAACTCGGTGATTGCCCAGATGCTGTTTCTTGCCAGCCAGAACGCCAATAAAGACATCCAACTATACTTAAACACCCCGGGCGGTTCGGTTACTGCAGGATTGGCGATTTACGACACAATGCAATACATAAAATGCGATGTATCTACTGTTTGCGTAGGAATGGGAGCGTCAATGGGAGCGATAATTTTAGGCGCTGGAACCAAAGGCAAACGGTTTGCTTTACCAAACGCGGAAATCCTTCTTCACCAGGTAATGGGTGGGGCAAGTGGCGCCGCAATAGAAATCGAAATTACCGCCAAGCAAATTATTAAAATTAGAGAAAAATTAAATCTGATTATTTCTGCCCACACCGGCCAACCACTATCAAAGATAGGACGGGATACCGATCGCGATTACTACCTTACGAGCGATGAGGCAAAAGCGTACGGACTGATTGATGAAGTAATCAAACCGAAGTAATATCACGATAGTTGAAACAAGCCTCGCTCAGCGAGGCATGCCCCGCTTAGCGGGGTTTTGTTTTGCCTCAACTTTGACACAAGGCCAGTTTTCTGGTAATTTGTAGTTATGAATATAACCTTGAACTTGGAGGTCGCATCGCAAATTTTAAACAGAATGGACTGCCAAATTCTTATTTCTTATGACACAAACATTAACGCTTATCATAGCGACGATTTTTCTAGTCGTCGGGTCTGTTGCCGGATATTTTGCCCGCCAATCAATTGCCAAACGCGAAGCAGGAACAATCGAATCTAAATTACAAAAACGAATTTTAGACGCCAAAACCGAAGCCGATAGCGTCTTATTCCAGGCGAAGGAAAAGTCGTTTAAATTAGTTGAAGAAACTAAACGGGAGTCGGATTCTCGTCGCGAAGAACTCTTGAAAATGGAGCGCATTTTGATGCGCCGTGAAAGTGTTTTTGATAAAAGGTTGGTGGAACATGAGGCCAAAGAAATCGACTTCCGCCAAAAGGTGGAACGCTTAAAGGCGCTAAAAGAAAACATAGAAACCCTAAAGGTGGATGCGGAAAAAAACCTGGAAAGGATTGCCAATCTATCGATTGATGACGCAAAAAAAGAATTACTAATGGTAATCGAGAAAGATTACCAGAAAGACATTTTAGAAAAGATTAAGAAGCTGGAGCTGGGAGGCTACGAGGCATTCGAAAAAAAGGCGCGCGAATTAGTATCGTTGGCTGTGCAAAAATGCGCCGTTTCCCAGGCGCAGGAAATTACCTCCACTACCCTATCCTTGCCATCGGAAGAAATAAAAGGAAGAATCATCGGCAAGGAGGGAAGAAATATCCGTGTTTTTGAAAAACTAACGGGGGTGGAAATTATCGTTGATGAGACCCCGGAAACGGTAGTAATTTCCGGTTTTGACCCGGTAAGACGGCAGGTTGCCAAAACTGCTCTGGAAAAACTTATTAAAGACGGGCGGATTCAGCCGGCAAGAATCGAAGAGACCGTTGCTCAAGCGGAAGCGGAAATCGTTGCTCAAATTAAAGAAGCGGGGGAGCAGGCGATTTATGATACCAATGTCGTCGGTTTAGATCCGCGAATTGTTCAATTATTGGGGCGGCTACGATTTAGAACCAGCTATGGCCAGAATGTTCTTCTTCACTCGATAGAGGTTGCTCACCTTGCGGGAATTCTCGCCCACGAAGTTGGCGCCAATCCGGCAATCGCCAAAAAAGCGGGATTATTGCATGACATCGGCAAATCGGTTGATCATCAGATAGAGGGATCACATGTTGATATCGGAATAAAAATCCTAGAAAAGTTTGGCGTAGAAAAAGAGATTGTTAATGCGATGAAGTCGCATCACGGCGATTATCCGTACGAAAGTATCGAAGGAATCTTGGTACAGGTAGGAGATGCTATTTCTGGCGCCCGCCCCGGAGCCAGACGAGATAATCTGGAAAACTACATTAAGCGGTTAACCGAATTAGAGGCGATTGCTAACGCGTTTCCTGGGGTAGAAAAAAGCTATGCGATATCTGCCGGTCGGGAAATTAGGGTATTCGTTAAGCCCGAGGAGATTGACGACTTAACGGCCAAAAAAATGGCAAGAGAAATTGCCAATCAGGTTCAGGACGAATTAAAATATCCCGGAGAGATTAAAGTTACGTTGATCAGAGAAAATCGCGTTGTCGAATACGCCCGGTAATAGCGAGTTAGTTGAAATTAGAAAAACCTCCGATTTCCGGAGGTTTTTTATATGGTTTTTGTTTTATATTAAAGATCAAGTCAGAATTGATCCTCCTCTTCCTCGTTTCGCGAACCGAGTAATACTCGGGAATATATTTACAACGAGACTATATACTATTTCATTAAAAAATTTTAAGCGGTATTACTTGTCTCATTATTCACCGAAAAATTTTAATCTATGGACGGGATCCATATCAGATGATGTGGAGGTTATTATTGATTTTGAGATAATGTTTTCATCTGATGCTTCGGAATTCATTTTTTCCAGAAAATAATTTTTGAGCGATTCCGGCACTTTATTTAGAAAAAACATTAACTCTTTCTCAACTATATTTTTAATTTTTCCGCATTTCCATTCTGGTTTTTGATTAGACATTCTTTCTTTTGTAAGATGGCTTAAATACTTATCAATTTTTATTAGATCGTTATCGACTGGTAAGACAACTTTTACTTTAGTTATCCCAAAATCAGAACATCTTATGTCGCTCTCATATTTATTATTCTCTAAAAAATAAACAATATTTCTAACATGGACAAGAAAGGATTCTAAACCGATATTTTTTTCTATTGATAAAATCGGTTTTCTACTCAAAAAGTCATAAGATCCTTTTAATACCCAAAATTCATAATAAAGGCAATCGAGTGCCAATTTTTTGTCTGCTTCATTCATAAATTATTTTTTATGGGGAATATTCCTCAATTCTTTAACCATATTGGACATTCTAAGAACAGAGCTGATATCGTCTATCATTAAAGCATCGTCAATTTGTTTCCTTACTTGTTCTGAACAAGGATTAATTTCTTCAAGAATAAATTTTTTAACAATAGCGAATTAATCAAGAGATGATTTCGCTAATTTTATTTTTCAAACTATTAAATTTTATACATCATCGAGAGAGCCAGCACTGCCTAAAAAATATCGTTAGTTCTTCCGATCGCTATTTGGTCCATTTGGTTGTCGCTGTAATTATCAATATGGGAAGCAATACATAAAAAAGCGATATTCGAACCCTTCACCGCAAACCAAACCCTCGGAAATTGATTCGGTCTTAGCCCCGGTGTAGCCAGTTCTATTTTCCAAATACTCCACATGTCGTTTTGGGTAATTCTATGTAATTTCGCCGGAGCGATTCTTTGTTGGGGATTCAAAGGGTGAAATTGATATTCACACAACATTTCGAACGCATTTAACGCTTTATCTAAAAAAGAAAACCGCCGTTTTAATTTGGCGGCTTCTTTCTCGAATAGAGGGTGTTTAATAAAACTAATCATCATTATTAAAATCAGTTCCTCGATAAAAAGCTAACTCATAAAAGATTTCCTCGTTTTGCTTTGTCCCGGAAAATGGCGCTTCAGCGTGCGTTAAATCCTCAAGCTGTTTTCCATTCAAGTTTCCGTATTTTACAATAACCCGATCAAGCATATCCAATTCTTCTTTAGAAAAAACGGAAATTTCCGGATTTTTTAAGCAGGTATAAATTTCGGTCGCGTTGTATCCATTACGCTCTTTTACCGATTCAATTTTTAACGATTTTTCTTTCGCCATTTTAAGAGTCATTTCGTTTAAAGAAACAGGAAAAGGCCCCATTGGCAACGCCTTGTATTTGTCGCCAGTAAAATATTTATGATTTTTTTCAAAAAAGTCGAAATCGACAAAGTAAAGCAACTTCGCCAATTTTTTCTTTCCTCTCACTTCTTTGCCCAATTTGGCGCAAAGATAGAGAATGGCTTGTTTGTATTTTTCGATGTGTAAAGTCATGTCTTTTACCGCTCTAATAGTGCCATATTAGCATTATTTACACGGACTTTCTATAACAATCTTTTTCTTCTAAAGGCGATACCCGAAGACCTTTTGAGATATTTCTCAAAAGATATTGCTTTTTGTTCTGACACGAAAGAGCAATACCAAACTATTTTCCATGGCTTGAACTTGCTCGTGTATTTGTTGGCGCCAGAATTATGAGATTCTAAACGCTTTTTCAAATCGGCAGTTGAGCCAATATAAGTTTGGGTTGTATTATTTAAGCTTTGCAGAATATAAACATAATACATATTGGTTTGCCATTCGAAGCCTATCTTAGTTTGAGTCCGTTCTTCGCCCTTTGGGCTTCGAAGGACCCTTCTTCTCTGTCTTAAAATAACCTAACTATTATTTACATTGGCTCGCCCTTCG
>JAZDOL010000045.1:0-3905 GCA_043798775.1 bacterium
CAGGCAAGGAATGCGCGCCGGTGTTACCTATGGGTCTTCGATTAGTTTAAATTCATTGCCGGTAACTAGCGCGGCAAAAACAGGAACGGCGCAAACATCGCGACCTAATTATTATCATCATAACTGGGTAACCGTTTTTGCTCCCTACGAGAATCCTAAAATAGTGATTACCGTTTTAATCGAAAATGTTAAGGACTTACAAGTAGCGGCGCTGCCAGTGGCAAAAGAAATACTTGAATGGTATTTTTCCCAACCGCAAACCCAATAATGATAAAATGCGCGAGCTCTGTCCTCGTGCATGCTCGTGCATGGCTTGTTTTACGGGTTTGGTAAAATTGCACGAGGACAGAGCTCGCGCATAGTGGTTAAAGCGTAGTAAGATATAAATAGGACAACTATACTTTATAATCGTAAACATATGGCAAAATCAAGAATACGGCTAGTGAATAATGAGTTTTATCACATTATAAATCGAGGCGTTGAGGGTCGTAATAAATTGACATTTCCCCCATATTTTTTAAGATGAATGGCATGGACAATCAATTAACAGCCGAAGCGTTTCAAAAACTGAAGGAAGAATTAGAATATTTGAAAACCACGAAAAGAAAAGAAATGGCGGAGCAGTTAAACTACGCCATTGGTTTTGGCGATCTGTCAGAAAATGCCGCTTATTCGGAAGCAAAGGAGGCGCAAGGATTTCTTGAGGGGCGGATTCTTGAATTACAGGGCTTGATTAATACTGCTAAAATCGTGAATTATCAAGGAATCGGCTTGAAAGATGTTATTCATATTGGATCGATGGTTCAATTAAAAAGCGACAGAGGGGACATGAAGTTAAAAGTTGTTTATCCGAATGAAGCCGACCCAATGAGTGGTAAAATATCATCTGATTCACCGTTAGGCAAGGCGTTAATAGGTAAGGTTAAGGGGGATTCGGTAACGGTAGCCGCGCCAAATGGAAAAATTATATACAAAATTATTCACATCGAATAAAAGCTACATATGGCAACCATCGATGAAATAAAAAAGAGCCGGCTTTCTAAGCTGAAAACGATGGAGAAAGACGGATTAGTTTATCCCGGCAAAACAAGGAGAAATATTACGATTAATGAAGCACTGAAACAATTTTCTGCCCTAAGTCGGGCCAAAAAAGAGATTATTATTGCCGGAAGAATCAGAGCCATAAGGGGGCATGGAAAGGCATCGTTTTTGAATATTGAAGATGGCGAAGGGTCAATGCAAATTTTATTTCGCGAAGACCGTCTTGGCGAGAATAAATATCGTTATTTCATCGATAATTTTGATATCGGTGATTTTGTAGAAGTTCGTGGAATATTGATGAAAACAAAACGCGGAGAAAAAACCATTGAAGGGACAAGTTTTAAAATGCTTGCGAAAAGTTTATTACCGCTTCCGGAAAAGTGGCATGGGTTAACAGATACCGAAGAGCGGTACCGCAAGCGGTATTTGGACCTAATATTCAACAAGGAAGTTAAAAATAAGTTTATTCTCCGCTCAAAGATTATTTCCGCGATCCGCGACTTTTTGGACAAAGACGGATCTATCGAAGTGGAGACGCCGATCCTGCAGTCCATTTATGGCGGGGCGCGGGCAAAACCGTTTAAGACCCACCTAAACGCGCTTGATATCGATTTGTTCTTACGGATTGCCCCCGAACTTTACCTTAAACGGCTAATCGTCGGCGGTTATGAAAAGGTTTACGAAATCGGCCGATGTTTTAGAAATGAGGGAATGGATAAATTTCACAACCCTGATTTTACAATGATTGAATTTTATTGGGCATACGCCGATTATAAGGACTTGATGAAACTTGTGGAGAAAATGTTAAGCATGGTTATAAAGAAAACATTCGGCGGTCTGAAAATCAAACATCAAGAAGATATTCTCAACTTTAAGACGCCTTGGCCAAGAGTCGAGTTTACAACGGTATTTCGTAAAGAAACAGGCATTGACTACGATGCGATTAACGATGAGGGGTTAATCAAGAAAGCCAAAGAACTGGGAGTAGAAGTCGAGAAGGGAGCATCAAAAGCGGCGGTAGCTGATGAGATATTCAAGAAGTTTTGTCGGCCGAAGATCATTCAACCAACGTTTTTAATCCATTATCCGATCGGGTTTCAAACACTGGCAAAAGCGTTAGACGATAATCCCAATCGCCTTGCCAATTTTCAGCTGGTTGTAAATGGAGCAGAATTAACTAACGCATTTTCCGAATTGAATAATCCCTTAGAACAACGAGCCCGTTTTGAAGAGCAACAAGAATTAAGAAAGAAAGGTTTCGATGAGGCCCATGAAATGGACGAGGATTTTGTTGAAGCGTTGGAATATGGAATGCCGCCAACCGCCGGATTCGGCATGGGGATTGACCGCCTGGTGACAATTCTTACAAACTCGTATTCTTTGCGAGAAGTGATTTTATTTCCGACAATGAGACCCAAAGAGTAATAAAACTCTAAATTCTAAGCACTAAATCCTAAACAATATTTAAATTAATAAATAAAATTCAAAATAAAAAATTTAGTATTTAGAGTTTGGTATTTGTTTAGAGTTTAGAGTTTCGGATTTCGGATTTAATTCAACAATTTGCCTTTAACACATTATCATTTAGGATCGGGACTATTTTTCGGAACGGTACTCCTCCGCTTTTTTTATTTACCGGCGCTATTAATCGGCAGTATCTTTCCCGACATCGAACCGATCACTCTGGTTCTTTATAACTATAATTACCCATATTTAAGCTATCCTCACCACGGGGCGTTACATTCACTATTAGCGGGAATTTTTGCGTCGCTTTTAATAACAATTGTTTTAAAAAATATCCGTTGGCCGTTTAAAGGGGGGAGTGGCAAAATGTTCAGTTTTTTGTGGCCAGCGCAGAAGAAAACATTCCAAAATATGTTTTTTGGGGCGTTATTCGGATACTTTAGCCACATTGTCATTGATTCGATAATGCATTACGATGTTTATCCGTTTTGGCCATCAAAATATAACCCGCTCTTAAGGATTATTTCTGTTCCTCAAGAATATTCGCTGATGTATATAATGGCGATAATTGGCATAGGATTATTTATTGGTCGGATTTTGTGGCAGAGGGTGTTGAAGAGAAAATAACCAGAAGTTCTCAATTTACAATTACCAATAACCAATGAATAACCAATTAGCCAATTTACAAACACGATTTTTTGAAAATTAAATCATTGAAAATTCATTGCAAATCTATGATTATTCGCATAGCGAATCAAATTCGAAAATTGAAAATTGAAAATTAATTATTAATTTGTGAATTTGCTTCGTGCTTTAGTTATTAGTAATTATAATTTTAATAAATATGACTAGAGAAGAAGGTTTAATCTTGGTAAGGCAACACGTTAAAAACGAAAATAGCGTAAAGCATATGCTGGCGACGGAAGCGATTATGCGTTGTCTGGCGCGTCGTTTTAAAGAGAACGAGGATTCGTGGGGACTGGCGGGGCTGATGCATGATATGGATATGGAAATTGTTGATTACCGGGTTAATCCGGAAAAACAGGGGCAGGTTGCCGCGGAAATGCTTTCAAAAATGGGAGTGAGTAGCGAAATAACCGAGGCAATCCGGGCGCATAATCCGGCAACGGGAAAGATTGCTGAAACGTTAATTGAAAAGGCGATCTACGCCACCGATCCCTTAACCGGTTTAGTTGTTGCCTCAACGCTGATATTGCCAAGCCGGAAAATTATGGACCTGACGGTGGAATCGGTGTTGAAGAGATATAAAGAGAAGTCGTTTGCCAAAGGAGCAAGAAGAGACGATATCGCCACCTGCGATAAGATCGGTTTGCCGTTAGAAGTATTTGTGGCGATTGGGCTTGAAGCAATGAAAGAAATAAGCGGGGAACTAGGACTTT
>JAZDOL010000055.1:0-3754 GCA_043798775.1 bacterium
AGGCGGGAGCTCGAGATGACACTGGGACAACAACATGAATATCCTAATGTTAAGTTTTAGCTCCGCGTTTTTGATGAGCGGAGCGATACACTGGAACGGCACAAAAAATACGCACAATGGTTAAAACAGCGTTATCCAGACGGTAGTTTAACGGTTTTGGTGCGTGTGCCAAAAAATTGGCAGGAAGAAAAAATAAGGGTTTACGACACCCTTAATATTTATGCGGTGCCGTGCGCGCGCTGGCAGTTTTATTTTGCGGCGAAGAAAAAGATTAAACAGTTAATAAAAAGCGGACAGAGATTTGATTTAATTACCACTCAGACGCCGTTTGATGATGGGTTAGTCGGCGTGTGGGCAAAGAAAAAATACGGGATGAGTTTTAACGCGCAGATGCGCTCCAGTTTTTTGGATGTGCCTAATTGGTTGGCGGAGCGGCCGGTGTTAAACCGTATTTTTAATTTTATTGGCAAGTTTGTTTCGCATCGAGCGGATACGATTAGAGTGATTAGTTTTGGCGAGCGGGAACGGTTGGAGAAGCGATTTCCTGAATTAAAGGGAAAGATAGAGGTACTGCATCCGTTGGTTAATCGGTCATTTCGAGTGGAGTCGAAGAATCTCACCACTCATTCCGTCATTCCGAGCGAAGTCGAGGAATCTCAGTGCGTCCAAGGCGATGAGATCTCTCGGCAGGCTCGAGATGACAAAGGAATATACTTTCTTTTCGTCGGCCGATTGGTGGTGGAAAAAAATCTACCCTTTCTTTTGCGCGCTTTTGCTAATTTGTCGAAATCCGATTTCGGCTCGAAATCGGATTTCGGTAGATTAGTAATTGCCGGCGATGGACCGCTTCGGACGAAGCTGGAAATTCTAGCTAAACAATTAAATATTAGTGATAAAATAATTTGGTTGGGAAAGCGTTCATTGGCGGAGTTGCGTGATTGGTATGCGGGAGCGGTGGCGACAATACTACCGTCTTTTTATGAGGGCTTTGGCAAGGTGATTGCCGAGTCGTCGTTGATGGGAACTCCTTGTATAGTAACGCCTTTTATTCCGGCCAAAGAATTGGTGTTGGATGGGAAAACGGGAGTGGTCTTAGAATCTTTCAATAATGAGAATGAGTTGGCGGAGAAGATGAGGTATTTATTGGCTAATCAGGAGGTTGCTAAGAAAATGGGAGAGGAAGCAAGGCGGCACATTGGCAATTATTTATTGAGTGAGGAGGAGTATGCGAAAAGGTTGGTGGAGATATGGAAGGGGACGACTCTACTGTCATCCCGGAATTTTTCGAAGAAAAATATCCGGGATCCATTACATTAATGTTTTGGATTCCCGATCAAAGTCGGGAATGACAAATAAATGTATGTGTGGTATAGCAGGAATAATTAATTTAAATAAGGAATCTGTGGACAGGGAAAAGATTGAGAGGATGTTGCAGTTAATGCATCATCGGGGGCCGGATGAAAAAGGCGTGTTTTGCCGTGGGGCGGTTGGTTTTGGCACAGCGCGTTTATCAATTATTGACTTATCTACCGGTAGCCAGCCGATTGCCAATGAAAACGAAACGGTTTGGGTTAGTTGCAATGGCGAGATTTATAATTTTCAGGAATTAAGGGAAGAGTTAAAACAAGCCGGCCATCAGTTTAAAACAAAAAGCGATACCGAGGTTATTGTTCATGCTTATGAAGAATGGGGTGAGGATTTTGTTAAAAAAATAAAGGGAATGTTTGGTTTGGCGCTGTTGGATTTAAATAAAAACTTGTTTTATTTGGCGCGGGATATTATTGGCGAGAAGCCATTGTTTTATACTAAGCAAGATAATTTTTTTGCTTTCGCTTCGGAGATGAGACCGTTATTAAAAGAGTTGCCGATTGATAGAGAAATTAATTCTTTGGCGATTCAATCATTTTTTGCCTTTTCCCGGCCGGTGGGTGATTTGTGTATTTATAAGAAGATTAAAAAGCTATTGCCGAAGCAATTACTACGGTTTGAATTAAATACCGGCGAGGTGCAGTTGAGTAATTATTGGTCTGTTCCTCGTCATTTCGAGCGGAGCGGAGCGGAGTCGAGAAATCTCATAAAAGCCGAACAAAGGTTGATTGAATTATTAGAAGAAACAATCCCCAAATTTTTGGTGGCTGACGTGCCGGTGGGCGCATTTTTGAGCGGCGGCACCGATTCCAGCGCGATGGTGGCGATGATGCGGAAGTTTTTTAATCATCCGGTAAAGACCTTTACGGCGATTTATGATGATGAACGAATATCGGAGGCGAAAGAGGCGCGGCAGGTAGCCGAATACCTAGGAACAGATCATTATGAAATTTTGATAAAACCGGAAGATGTGGCGCCGATTTTGCCAAAGTTAATTTCACATCTGGAGGAGCCGTTTGCCGATGCTTCTTTTGTGCCTGCTTACTTTGTTTCTAAAAAAGCCCGGGAGCAGGTGACGGTGGCGATAACTGGCGATGGCGGAGATGAGTTGTTTGGTGGTTATTCCTGGTATCGCAACTGGCAACTATTGGAATGGTATCGGAAAATTCCGCGATGGGTTAGAAAGATATGGGAGTCGTTGGTTTTGAAACTGCCCAGTCGTCATAAATATTTAGATGGCGCAAAACGAATCATTCGCGCCGCGCAAGAATCGGATGATTTGAAAGCGTTTTTGCAATTATCAGGCCGGTCGGATTTGCATCAATTGTTTTCTAAAAAAGAAACAATCTCCCTTTTATACGATGTACGACGTCATATAATATTCGAGAAGAATAATTTGAGTAGTTTGGAGAAGATTATGTTATTTCAACTACAGGGATTATTGCCGGAGTTGTTTTTTACCAAAATTGATCGGATGAGCATGGCTAATTCGCTGGAAACGCGTTCGCCGTTGGTCTATCGGGATATCGTGGAGTTTGTGGTGGGTCTGCCGCTGTCTTATAAAATTAGAGGGAGCGTGAGAAAGTATTTGCTGAAAAAAGTATTTGAAAAATATCTGCCCAAGGAAATTATTTATCGTCCCAAGAAAGGTTTTTCCATTCCCTTTTATCGCTGGTTGAGGGAGGACGCGGAGTTAAGAAAGTTGGTTGAAGAGGCGGTGTTTGGCGAGGGCGCTGATGAGCGGTACCGGCGCTTTGGTATTAATTATGATTATTTAAAAAAGGAAACCGAGGATTATTTGGCGGGTAAGAGTATCAACTGGGTTTTGCCCTGGCGCGCAGTTTGTTTTCATTTGTGGTGGTCTACCTGTCATTCAAAAATAAATTGTCATTCCCGCGAAGGCGGGAATCCAAAACATTAACGTAATAGATCCCGGATATTTTACTTCGTCGAGTCGAACTCGACTTCGCAAAATTCCGGGATGACAAGATATGAATAATATAATTTTCATTTGCCAAGCGGTTGATAAAAATGACACCTTGTTGGCATCTACTATTGGTTGGATTAGAGAATTTGCCCAGCGGCCGGAGATTGGCAGAATAACTGTGTTGGCTTTACGAGTGGGTGATCCCGTTAGAAATAAACCGCCCCAAGGCGGCTGTCGCACTGCTTCGCAGGGCGGATTTCTAACGGGACCGGAAAACGTTGAGGTAATAAAAATAAAAGGCGCCAATCGCCTAGTGACAATCCTAAATTTTTATAAAGAAGTTTTGAGGCGACTCAAGAATATAGATTGGTTTTTTATTTATCAAGGTGGACATTATCCGTTGTTGCTATTACCTTTTAGATTGTTAGGCAAGCCGGTTTACCATTGGAAAGCGCATCC
>JAZDOL010000065.1:0-5094 GCA_043798775.1 bacterium
CCAAGAGATCGCGTTAAAAGAATGTTTTAACGAAGCAATGAAAAAGATTCAATCGCTTATGGCCTCAAAAATGTCACATCTAATAGGAGGATAAATACGACTTATAGAAAACATCCTAAGGGATGTTTTTGTTTAAAACTAGCGTATTTGCTATCATGGAATAAATAAAATTATGGATAAAACAAAAAGAGCAGGGGAATTGCCTATGATTAGTCAAGACGAACATGAGGCGGTGGAGCGGGCAATGCAAGACCCGGAATTTCAACGGCTATTGCCAGGCTATCAGGCCTACGAAAAAGCCGACCCGCCGGCAAGAAAGCCGATTATCCACGGCACCGGCTCATATGCCCTAAGGCGGATTATTAAAAACGGTTTTGTGCCACAAAAGTCGGTTTTAAGTGGCGAGAGGGCGCATCGGTTCGGTAGCGACGAGGCGCGTCCAACCTGCTTTAATGCTCCGGAAAACGGTGGAGAAAAATTTTCTCATTGGTATGGCGATTTAGCGGCAAGAGATAATCAGTTATCTTTTGATGCCGACCGATACCTTAAGTCGAGAACGATGCGGATTGTAGAAGATGTTATAGGTGGAGTTGACGCAAGAGTTAACGAGGTGTCGTTAAGAGAAATTAACAATCTTCCCGAAGCAGATCTTGTCATCGGTAAGGAAAAAGCGCTATAAATGACAAAAGTCGAGGTTAAAAGAGAATTTACATGGAGCATTGAAGATCGCGGAAGAAGGGCGGCAAATGTATTTGATCCGCATATCGCTCATATGGAAATTGATCAACTTAGAGGATTATTAAGCAGTGTCGATGGCAATACCGCAAGCGCGGAGATGATAATAAGAAAATCCTCTTTATTAGATGAATTTCGCAGACATTACGCCCAAGGCGGAGAAAAGCCGCCAATGTATCGCAATAATGATATTATCGAGTGGGTTCACAACATACTAAAAGACAATAATCATCGCCTATATGGATTAATTGCCAACGCTATTAATCAAAAAATTGAATTATTACGCGCAAAGATAGCGGAATATAATGCTTTGCCGTTAAAGGAAAGGGGGGAAATAGAAAACCAATTTCCTTGTTATATTGTTGTTGAGGCAGAAGGAATTATGGACGAATTAATACAACGCCCCAAAGAAGCGGAGGGAAAGTTGGGAGGTGTTGGCGGAAAGATCATAGAGCTATGGAGCCACAATCGTATTCCGCCAGAAAGAATCAGAGTAATTCAGGTTCCCGAGTCAAAAATACCGGAGGTAAAGGAATGGCTTAAGGAGGCAAACATTACTGGAGTTCGCGTTGTACCGTTTGAATATTTTGAAATGAAAGAGGTTTTGGAAAAGGTAGATAAAAAAAATTAACCGTATAACTATCCTATTGATTATGATTATCGCTGCCAAAACAATTATTGACCTTAATAAAAAGTATAAACTTATCGAAGGTTTGGACGAAAGGGAAACAAATCCCGAAGGTACGGGCTTTGATGTCCGCGTCGGTGTAGTTTATGAATTAACGGGTGGAGGTTATATGGGCGTGAAGGACAGAAAAACGTCGGATGTCAGAGAGGTAGTCAACATAGAAAGAGGAGACAAAGAAATAATTATTAATCCGGGTAGTTTTTATCTGATTAAGACAATTGAAACAGTTAATGTTCCTGGAGAAAAAATTGAAGTTTACGAAGGAAAGCCGCCTGTTTACGTTATGGTAAATGCTTATACGCGGAGCAGTCTGTTTCGTTGCGGAATTAATTTGATGGTAACGAAAACAGACCCGGGATATTCCGGCCAGCTGACATTTGGAATGGCAAATTGCGGCAACCAGCCGTTTAGATTAGAACTGGGAGCAAGGATTGCTAATCTTGTATTTTATGAAGTCGGTGGCGAAATAAGCAGGGCATACGGCGGACAATGGAACGGCGGCCGAGTTTCTACCGATGGTTTAGAAAAGCAGATTTGATTTTTAAGGATATAAATTATTATTGCTTTAACCACAACATGGAACCGGGAAAAATAGTTTATCGGGGGAAAACGAAAAAGGGAACGGATATTACAATCCGCTATCCTTCAATAAGCGATTTAAAGCCATTAAGATGCTATATTAATACCCTTTCTAAAGAACGGACGTTTATTACCTTTCAGGGGGAACAGTTATCTTTAGAAAGCGAAGAAAAATACTTGAAATCATTCTTAGAAAAAACGAAAAAACGTCAGGCGGTCAAATTGATTGTTTTTACCGGTAAAAAATTAATCGGCGTCGCCGACATCAAACTTGACGACAAATCGATCGACAGCCACATTGGCGCGTTTGGAATAACAATCCATAAAAACTACCGTGGAGAGGGAATTGGCAAGCTCCTGATGAAGCTTGTCCTCGAAACTGCGAAAGATAACCTAAAGGGGATGAAGCTTGTAATTCTTAGCGTATTTGGCAATAATCCCGTTGCCCGCCGGATGTATCAAAAATTCGGATTTATCGATTACGGCAATTTACCAAAGGGAGTGCTTCATCGCGGCCGGTATGTGGATCATTACTATATGTATAAAAAATTATCCAGCAGACAATGAAGAGGACCAATTAAATCCTTTTTTTGTAAATCAAAAATATGCCTAAAAATAGTCACCGCGGCGTAACTATCAAAAACCTGCCCAAGGTTGATCGCCCCAGAGAAAAACTCATTCATTATGGCCCGGAAAAGCTTTCTGATTCAGAATTATTTGCGATAATTTTACGGACCGGAAAAAGGGGAGAAAACGCGATAGAGGTCGCCGATAATCTGATAAAAAAATACGGAAGAGAAAAAATAGTAGATGTATCGATTAAGGAATTAGCAGAGAATTCCGGCATGGGAATAACAAAGTCCTGCGAAATAATTGCTTGCTTTGAACTGGGAAGGCGGTTTTTAAAAGGCAAAGAAACGCGAATGTATTTGTCGCCAAAAGAAATATGGGAAGAATTGCGGGATTACCGCAATCAAAAGAAAGAACATTTTTTTGTTTTTTATCTTGATAGCCGCAACCAAGAAATAAAAAGAGAAATCATATCGATTGGTTCGCTTAACGTTAATTCGGTCCACCCTCGAGAGGTATTTGAGCCGGCGATTAAATATTCGGCAGCGCAGATAATAATCGCTCACAATCATCCGTCGGGGGATACTGAACCATCGACTGCCGATCTCGTATTAACAAAGCGTCTTATCGAAGCCGGAAGGATACTGGGAATTGAAATTATTGATCACGTTATTGTTGCCAAGGATAGTTTTTATAGCTTTGAAGAAAACAGCAAGGCGTAACATATCTATATGTTTACCTATCGTTATTTACACTTTTAATAAAAAAGCGCTCGGCAATATGGTTTCCGGGTCGTTCATTTTGCCCAGCGCGCGAAACTCGCTCACGCCGGGTTGCTCGCTCTTTTCGGCCGAGTCAGACTCGGCCTCAAAACCATGCCCGCTTCGCAGACCCGGAGTGTCCCGGAAACCAATTACCTCGCTTCAAAAAGTAAATAACGCTCGAGATTTTACAACATATCTTGACAACGATTTATGATGTACGTTATTATGGACATATAGATAATGTCCATTTTTAATATTTAAGATATGAACAACAAACATATAATATCAATAACGGAGGCGCGGAAACGGTTATTTCAAATTGCCGACGATGTGCAAGTTCCCGATACGCATTATGTCTTAACCGAAAATGGCCGGCCAAAAGTGGTTTTAATGTCCGTTGACGAATTCGACTCATGGACGGAAACAATGGAAGTGATGAAAGATTTTCCAAACATAGACAAAGACATCGCTGAAGTCGAAAGAGATGTTAAAAGCGGCGCTTATAAGCAATATATTAGCCTAGAAGATATGATGCTTGAGCACGGATTTGTTTTAGCTGATAAGTCAAAAAATAAATATGAAGTGGCGCATAAGACTAAAAAAAAGAGCAGAAAAAGGGCTTAAAAAGATACCCCTTAGAGATCAACAGCGTGTTCTGATAGCACTAGCGTCATTGGAGGAAAATCCTTTCATCGGTAAAAAATTAGACGGGAAATTATTAGGCGTTTATTCTTGTCGGGTTTGGCCATATCGGATACTTTATAGGATATTCAATAACCTTTTACTTGTTGTCATTATCGATATAGACCATCGTCAAAGCGTTTATCAATAATATTAAAAAATTATGAGCTTGACTTATAAGAAGTTGGAAGAAGTAATTATCAGTGGCCGCAAGAAGGGCTATTTTTTTATCTCTAAAGACGGCTCGGAGATTATTTATCGCGGTTCACAAAAGAAATTCGGATTTAAAAACGATAAAGAAAAACGGCGGGCATACTTATTAGTCGAGCTGATAGAGAAGTATCATTATCTGGAGAAACAAATTCAAATGGACGTCGATATTAAAATTGACAAAGACATTATTAAATTTGATTTATTGATTTATCAAAATCATTTGCCCTATATCGTAATCGACATTACAAACGACACGACTGATAAGATTAACAAAAATATTGCCAAATTGTCGCAAAAAGCGTTAGTTTTGAAAGCCCGCTATGCGGTTTTAGCATCACCGGAAGGTAAAACAATCATTGATTTAGTAAATCCCAAGATAAAAATAGACGATATTCCTGTGGCGGGCCTATAAAAACATAGTAGATAGTTTAGTAATCACGGACAATTTTGTGGTAGGATTGTCTTAAGATCGGCCGCAAGAGTCAGCGAATAATCACAACCCAAATACTAAGATTAAGACATGACCAAACAAGAATATCTAGAAAAGGCGTTAGAGTATGTAAATAAAACTCATCCGGAGTTTAACGCAAAGGCCGATAACGAAAAATTCAGCTTGGAAATTAACGGTAAAATTTCCGCTTTTTTACATACACCTTTCAACAATTCAAAAAACAATAATTTTGACGATTGGAAAAAAGAATTGGAGATGTTTTTACAGATTAACTTTGAAAGTATCAAAACAAGAAAAGAATCAACCTCGGAAGAAATAAAAGCAAGGATTCTTCCGCAATTTAAGTCACTGAAAGATATTGAGTACGCTAAAGCTCAATTAAAAAACCTGTCAGCAGAAGAAAACTTGTTTTT
>JAZDOL010000068.1:0-4882 GCA_043798775.1 bacterium
CGTCCGGGACTATTAATCGGTCGTGGCGGAGAGGGAGCGGAAGTAATTAAAAAAGACATAGAAAAAATTCTTGGCAAGATTAAGTTTCCCGTTACCGTCAAGAAAACCGCTGGCAAGAAAGAAATTCGCATCGAGGTCAATGAAGTAAAAGAAATGTGGTTATCGGCATCATTGGCTAGCCAATGGGTTGGTCAAGAAATCGAAAAAAGAATGCCTTTTCGCCGCGTGATAAAAGATGCGTTAGAAAAAATCACTACCCAACGGGGAGTTGAGGGAGCTAGGGTGGAGATAGCCGGTCGATTAAATGGCGCCGATATTGCCAGAACCGAATGGTTGAAGAAGGGAAAATTGCCACGACAAACAATTCGCTCGATTATTGATTACGCCCAATTTGAAGCGCATTGCACTTATGGGGTGATCGGCGTTAAGGTTTGGATATATAAAGGCCAAAAATTTTAAGTTAGTCATATGTCGATTTTATTACCAAAAAAAGTAAAGCACCAGAAATGGTTTAAGGGAAAGAGCCGGGGTATTGAAAATCGGGCGACCGAGTTAAATTTTGGTAGCTATGGCTTAAAGGGTTTAGAGACGAAGTGGATATCTTCTCGTCAGATTGAGGCCGCAAGAAGGACAATTATCAGGTATCTAAAAAAAGGGGGGAAGTTATGGATTCGAATATTTCCCCACAAGCCAGTTACAAAAAAGGGAACCGAAGTGCCAATGGGTGGCGGTAAGGGAGCTGTGGATCATTATGTTTTTCCCATTCGCCCAGGACGAATGATATTTGAACTCGAGGGAATTAAAGAAGCAGAAGCCAAGAAAGCGCTTGGCAAGGCGGCCGATAAATTACCAATCAAGACAAAGTTTATCATGAAAGGGTAGTAAAAGAACAAGGCAATTATGAAAATTGATGAAATGCGTCAAAAAACAAATACGGAATTAAAAACTCTTCTTAACGACGAACGAGAGCGGGTGCGACAAGAACGGTTTGATCTGCTTGGTGGTAAGAAGAAAAACATTAAGGTGATTCGCGATGGCAGGCTATCTGTTGCCAGAATAATGACATTAATTAAAGAAAAATCTTAACCCCGCCGAGCGAGGCAATAAAAGATTCTGATAGATAAAATTAAGATATCAAAGATTCAAGGAAACAATATGTCCAAAAAGAGATACAGCGGAAAAGTGGTGTCAAACAAGATGACGAAGACGATTGTCGTTGAGGTGGAAAGCGTAAAGGAGCACCCCAAATATAAACGACACTACCTGACA
Source organism: bacterium (assembly GCA_043798775.1). Taxonomy (GTDB): domain Bacteria; phylum Patescibacteriota; class Minisyncoccia; order Minisyncoccales; family GWA2-46-15; genus CAZUEG01. The sequence goes on from JAZDOL010000068.1 coordinate 1,270, forward strand.
CATAAAAAATACAAAGCTCACACCGAGAAGGGTGTTTATAATATTGGCGATAAGGTTATTATCGAAGAGTGTCGGCCGATTAGTAAGGATAAAAAATGGCAAGTGGTGTCTATCGATATGGGTGACCATGTCGTCTAATATCTAAAATCCAAATATGATTCAGCCAAGATCGATGTTAAAAGTTTGTGACAATTCCGGAGCTAAAGTTATCCAATGTTTTACGGTGTTGGGGGGAACGAGGCGACGATACGCGCAGTTGGGCGATGTAATAGTTGCCGTAGTAAAGGAAGCAGAGCCACGGCGTCCGGTAAAAAAACACGAAGTTACTCGCGCAGTTATTGTTCGTCAGAAAAAATCGTACCGTCGATCGGACGGCTCGTATATAAGATTTGACGATAATGCGGCGGTAATTCTTGACGCAAAAACAAAAGAGCCAAAGGGAGGAAGAATATTCGGGCCCATTCCCAGAGAATTACGAGAAAAAGGTTTTGAAAAAATTGTCAATTTGGCAGTCGAGGTTGTATAAAGGGACTATCTTTGATATTAGATTATGAACATTCTGTCTAATTAAATTATGAACATTCTGTTTAATTAAATTATAAATGTTTTTTCAATATGAAAGTTAAGAAAGGGGATAATATAATTGTTATTGCCGGGAAAGACAAAGGCAAAAAAGGCAAGGTTTTAAATGTCTTGCCAAAAAAGGAGCGAATTTTGGTTGAGGCGGTAAACATCAGAAAAAAACATTTGAAACCAAAGAAGTCTGGTGGAAAAGGTCAAATTGTTGAACGCCCGGGCTATATCCATGTTTCTAATGCTCAAGTGATATGTCCGAAATGCGCCGAAGCAAGCCGTTTGGGATACCGCATAGAGGGAGAAAAGAAATATCGGTATTGTAAAAAATGTAACCAAGAAATTCAGTAGTTTACTGGCAAGATAGCTAAAGCGCGCTAAGGGCATATATCTTCAATCGAATAATATGAATTTGCAAGAAAAATACAAAAAAGAGGTTGTGCCACAAATGAAGAAAAAATTTGGGCACAAGAGCATAATGTCTGTTCCGAAGATCGTTAAGGTGGTAGTGAATACTAGTTTTGGAAGATTGGTATCTGGTAAAACGGGAGACGATCTCAAGAAAACAACCGAAGCGATTGTTGCCGATTTGGCGATTATTACCGGTCAGCGTCCAACAATTACCCGAGCGAAGAAATCAATTGCCACTTTTAAATTGAGGGAAGGAATGCCAACCGGCGCCGCAACTACATTAAGAAAAAATAAAATGGAGGATTTTATTAATCGGTTTATTAATGTTGTTCTTCCTAGATCACGCGACTTTAGAGGAATTGATCCTAAAACATTTGACAAAAGAGGCAATCTGACTATTGGAATCAAGGAACAGATAATTTTTCCGGAGATCTATTCAGAAAAAATACGTAACATATTCGGATTAGAGGTTACCATAACAACATCCGCAAAGACAAAGGAAGAGGGTATAGAATTATTAAAATTAATGGGTTTTCCTTTAAGACCTTAATATTGTAAAATATGGCCACTGAAGCGCAAATAGCAAGATCGCTTAAAAAACCAAAATACTCTAGTCGAATATCTAGACGATGTTTAAGGTGCGGAAGGAAGCGCGGATATTTACGAGCATTTGGTCTTTGTAGGATATGTTTTCGTGAAATGGCGAATCGTGGCGAAATACCTGGTATCAGAAAATCAAGCTGGTAGTTAACAGTTTCCAGTTCACAGTTTTTCCACCTACGGTGGATCCGCCGCAGGCGGACAGTTCTCAAACACCAATGAGTTTATTAATATCAATTTAGAATTTTTCCGCCAGAGGCGGATCCGCCTAAGGCGGACAATTCATAAATAAACAATATGACGGATCCAATCGCTGATTTACTAAACAGAATTAGAAACGCCCAGGCCGTTAATAAACCAACGGTGGAAATTCCCTATTCCGACCTGAAATTTGAAATACTAAAAATAATGGAGAAAGAAGGCCTTGTCGAGAAGCTCGAAAAAAAAGGAAAACGCGTTAAGCGGTCGGTAGAAGTAACTTTGAGATACGAAGACGGCGCTGTTCCGGTTATCTCTGGATTAAAAAGAGTGTCTAGGCCAGGACAGCGGATATATTTACGCGTTAAAGAGATCAGGTCGGTTCGTGGTGGTTATGGGTTCAGTATTATTTCTACGCCAAAGGGGTTGATGAGCGATAAAGGGGCCAGGAGGGCGGGAATAGGAGGCGAAGTTATTTGTGAAGTTTGGTAATAGATAATAAAAGAATATTAATATTTAGATTTATGTCTCGTATTGGAAAAAAAGTGATATCCGTTCAAGGCGGAATAGAGGTGGTGGTTGCTAACGGAAAAATAAACGTGAAAGGACCAAGGGGAGAGCTGACGATGAACTTGCCAGTGGGCGTTATGGTAGACATCACAAGCGGGCTTATTGCCGTAAAGCCATTAAGTGAAAGTAAGCAAGATCGTTCCTCTTGGGGTACTTGTCGGGCAAAGATTGCCAATATGATTAACGGTGTCACCAACGGCTACGAAAAGAAGCTGGAAATTGAGGGAGTTGGTTATCGGGCAAGCGTGGAAGGAGGCGAATTAACGCTAATTATGGGATTTACCAATCCAGTAAAAGTTAATGCCCCAGAGGGAGTATCGTTTGCGGTTCAGAAAAATGTAATTATTGTTTCCGGAATTGATAAAGAGGCAGTTACTTTAACGGCCGCCAAGATAAAAGCGGTAAAGCCCCCAGAGCCGTATAAAGGAAAAGGAATCAGGTATCAGGGAGAAAAAATTCGTCGAAAAGTTGGGAAGAAAGCTGCTAGTTCCGGCAGTAAATAGAAGATAATGGCGATAGAAGAACATGAGAATTAAAGAACAATCTAAAAAAGTTAAGCGAGATAGACGACATTTACGAACGAAAATTCGTGTTATGGGAGATCGTGATCAATTACGATTGGTTGTTTTCCGCTCGCTAAATCATATATACGCGCAAGTTATTGATGATAAGAATTGCAAGACAATTGTCGCTGTTAACGATAGCAACTTAAAAGACGTCAAGGACAGCGATTTTCATAAGGATGAACTAAAAGGAAAATGCTTGGTTGCTTATTCTGTTGGCCGGCTTATCGCTAAAAAAGCCCTCGAGAAGAAAATTGATGCTATTGTTTACGATCGTGGAGGATATCAGTATCATGGTCGCGTGAAGGCCTTGGCCGATGGGGCTCGCGAAGGAGGTTTGAAATTTTAACTTACGGGAAATCTATCCAAATATTACAAAGATATTGTTGATACAATACTTATCGATAAAACGCTATGGCAGATAAAAAAGAAGTCACCGTTAATGCCGAAATAGTGGCAACTGAAACGGTAAAAAATAATATTCCAAAAACAGATAACCGTCGGGTAAATAACTCCGGACGCGGTTTCCATTCCCGTAGCGATAGTTCGACAATGAGACGAGCTGTTGTCGCTCCTGGCGGCGAGTTCGATTCACGGTTGCTAGATTTAGCGAGGGTCGTTAGAGTTGCTTCAGGCGGTAAAAAGATGCGATTTCGCGCTGTTGTTATTGTTGGTAATAAGATGGGTAAGGTTGGAGT
>JAZDOL010000075.1:0-2842 GCA_043798775.1 bacterium
GCCGATTAACCCCAGCGCCGCCATAAAATAAGCCGTGTTGAATTTAATCGGCGGCATGACAATAGACTTAAATATCAGGCCCCAGTCTGGCTTGGCCAAAATTCCGGCCAAAAAATAAGCTAAAATGATGCCGGCAAACCAGAAAAAATATTGGGATATTTTTTTATAGCTGTCAAAAACGATAATATACCAGACAAAAATTATCAGCGGAACAATAAAATAAACATAGCTCCAACTGGTTAATAATTGAAAACCGGCCGCCATGCCGATAATATCAGCTACCAGAGACAAAAGATTGGCCGCCACTAAAACCAACACCGCCAAAAAAGCGATGCGCCGGCCGTAATTTTCTTTGATTAAAGTTATCAAGCCCTTTTTAGTGACATCGCCGATCCGGGCTGTGATTTTATGGATGGCAATCAGCAATGGCGTTGAAACAAAAAGCAACCAGAGCTGAGAAAATCCGGTGGTCGCGCCCACAACCGAATAAGTGGAAATGCTTGACGGGTCATCATCCGCGCTAGCCGTAACGATTCCCGGCAAATACGACTTGCGAAACCGCTTAATTGGCTTTAAAAAGTGTTGGAACATATAATAATCTTAATTTTACGACTCTTTTAGCTTGTTGATAACTTTTTTGACTTTTAATTGACATCCAATATCCGACAATATATACTTAAATTGTAGCGAAAGCTATCCCCGCCTATGGGATAATAGGATCGTATTTATACCTCCGCCCGAAAGGGCGGAGTGTTTTTTATTGCAGGGAAATATTCCAAAAAATCTTTAAGAGGATCGGCGGGAATAAATAAGTCGGAATTCATCTGTAATTCATCGCTTGCAAAACGCCTAGCGCATATCGTTATAATCTTTTTCTTTTTCGATTGCAAATACCTCAATAAGAAATCAAAGTCGCTATCCCCTGACCAAAGCAATACAGTATCATATTTGTTTATTTTCGTTAGCATATCAGTTGCTATTTCTATGTCAAAATTACACTTTTTCAGCTTACCCAAAAAACTGCCGTCTTCGTCAAAATTAGGAATTTCTTTAATGTCTTTTGTCCGGGGCGTAAAACCAGACTTCGCCGCTTTGTCGATTCTATAAATTGATTGTCGATATTTTATATTTAATTCGTGGTCATACGGCAATTCGGAATATTCTTTGTAATGACCGTAGTAGAAAAATTTTCTTTCCGGTTTTACCCAATTAGAAATCTCCGCTATTTTTGCTATATCTATCTCTTTTTTAAAATAACTGATATTCTCATCGGGCCAAAAACTTTTTGCCCAATAACGAACATTGCTAAAATCAACGAAAACAAAAATTCTTCCGCAATCGCTAGGATTAAAAAGATAATAATTTCTTTTCAGCTCTTGCAAATCCATATTTTAATTTTCCCTTTCTATAATTTTTATCTCTTCCTCCGTCAAACCGTATAATTTATAAATCTCCGCGTCAATTTTTTTATCAATTTTGGCGATTTTTGATAAACTCCGCCCGCCGCCAACGCTGTTAAGGTCAGACTTCAGTAGATTTCAAGATTTAAGTCTAAGGCTCAAGCCGGTTTGAGCCGTAATGTGCCATGGCCTAAAATCATTTTAATACGTAGAAAGTGCCTTTTTGCGAACCCTGCTGGATAATCTTGCCGTCTTTTTCCAATTCGTCCAGATAACGGGTAGCAGTGGCATCCGAGACTCCGAGCTCTTTTTGCGCTTCATCATTGGTAATCCGGCCTTTATCTTGCAATAGCGCCATTATTCGATTCTTTGACTCCTCTATTTTAGCCCGAGCCGCTTGATTACGCTCGGCCAGCGCTCGCCCGACTGTTTCTATCTCCTCCCTTCCAGCTTCAGCTGATTTACCCCTTGCTTCCAACTCTTTTATTTTTTTCAACAAAAAGCTAACCCAAACCCCCAGAGAGATTATGATTAAAATGTAGATTAAGTGATACATAAAGTTTTATAGCACCACGACATACCAACATTCTCAAGTTTGTTGGTATGTTATGGTGTGCGGCGAAATGATTCTAAAAAGCGGACGAATGTTTTTCCGTAAGGCGACAGTTTGTGTTCCACAAATCTGGCGCGGTACTTTTTATCAATCAGTCCCGCCTGAAATAACCGACGCGCGTGCTCACCGATTGTCTTTTCATTAACACCAAGCGTCTTCGCTATGCCTTCAAGTGTTATCCCCGGCTGGGTGGCAACCAAAAATAATATCTCGATACGATAATGGTTCGCCACCCCTTTTAAGTGCCTCTCCATTTGTTTTACGGTCTTTAATTTTTTCATATTTCCATTATACCCGACATACCAACATTCTCAAGTTTGTTGGGATGTTGCTGGTGTATCAATGCCCTAATCCACCCAAGCGACTGGCTGAAGTCAAACTTTGGCGGGTTTCAATACACTACATCCTTATAAACTCCAGTTTGTTGGGATGTTGTTGGTACATCAATGCTCTAATCCGTCCGAGCGGCTTGCTGAAGTCAGACTTTAGCGGAGTTCACCGGTTTGTATTTACCCATTCGCGCTTGCCCCGTAGCGTTCCGCCAGCAGGCGGATCTGCTACTGAGGCGAATTAGACCATACAACAGATTTTAAAAACGGACATATTATTTTTCTTCAAACCATTCCCCACCAACCATGGCATCTTTATTTTTGGCCCGGCCGAACGCTTCTCTTAATTCCGCCTCATTCAAGTTTCTGCCTTCTTTTTCCGCCGCCTTCATCGCCCGACAAATCGGGCAATCGTCAAAAAAGAAATCATCTTCCTTTTTGCTTTTTGGTTTTTTCTTGAACATAAATTTTTTATTATGGTTAATATTTTAATTCATTTG
>JAZDOL010000081.1:0-22485 GCA_043798775.1 bacterium
CGTCCATTGAAATGGTCATACAGCTTCAATGATAACGGTTCACACCTTTTTTTCGCAACAAGCTTATTCATGCTCATCTTGCGATAGAAACACTCTTTATTTCATGCTCATGTTGTATTGTACAAGACTCGCTATTGTAAAATACACAAAGGAAGTTAAAATATCTTAAGCATTCGTTTGTGATGCCATATCTAAGGGGTAAGGTTACCAGTTATTTTCGTATAAGTATGAAGGGAAAAGGGATAATAATTGCCAGTAATTGCCGTTTGAATATAATAATTATCGCAATCGCATTATTCTCGGTATTACTTTCTATTCGGTTATATCATTTACAAATCACTCAGCACGAATACTGGTCGGCAATGGCGCGCGGCCAGCAATTTTTTTATAACCCAATAGTGGGCGAGCGTGGTGAAATATATGTCACCGATAAAAACGGCGCTTTGTACACGGTTGCCACGACACGAAATTTAAATAATGTTTGTGTCGCGAAAGATGAATTTTCTAACGAAGGCGAGGAAGTGAAAAAAGAATCGATTCGAAAGCTTAGTGAAATCATATCCATTGATCCACTGGTAATTGAGAGCAAAGTTCAGTCAACAATCAGTATGTGCGAACCAATTAAAAGCCAACTAAGCGTTTTAGAGTCGGAAGAAATATTAAAATCTGATATCGACGGTGTTTACTTGAAAAAACAAACAAGTAGATATTATCCTTACCAATCGTTTTTGGCGCATGTTATTGGTTTTGTTGGGGGATCGGGAAGCGGTCAGTATGGAGTAGAGGGTTATTACGAAGAAAAATTAAAAGGCCAATATGGATTCGAAGAGGGCAAAAGAGGACCGCGAATATCAATTATCAGCAAATCCGTTAAAAAGGGGGAGAATATCACATTAACGATAGATTATAATATTCAACGAAAGGCAGAGGAGCTGTTAATAAATACGGTTAAAGAATTAAAATCGTCAAGCGGGATGATAATCGTTATTGACCCGCAAACAGGAAAGATTTTTGCTTTGGCCAATTATCCCGCTTTTGATCCTAATAATTATTCAAAAGAGAAAGATTTTTCTATTTTTCAAAATAACGCGATCCAAAAAACATACGAACCCGGGTCAACATTTAAACCAATAACAATGGCCGCCGCCCTGGATACCAACAGCGTTGCTCCCGATACAAAGTATGTGGATCTGGGAATCCTGAAGATTGGCGGGTCAACAATTAAAAATTACGGTCAGCGGATTTATGGCGAGCAGACGATGACCGGGGTCTTAGAAAAATCGATTAATACTGGCGCGGTCTTTGCCGAACGGCAGGCGGGTAACGAAAAATTTGTAGAATATATAAGACGATTCGGATTTCTTGAGACAACAAAAATTGATCTTCAAGGCGAAGTTTATTCAAAAAATACAAGTTTATTCAGCGGTAGGGAGATAAACTATACTACCGCCGCTTTCGGTCAGGGGGTCGAGGTAACGCCAATACAGATGGTTCGGGCGTTCTCGATAATCGCTAATCGCGGATTTATGGTTCGCCCCTATATTAATGTCGAAGATAAGCCAGAGATATTGTCACGGCCGGTTATTTCTGAAAAAACCGCTAAAGACATAGTATCAATGCTGGTTAGCGTCACCGAGAACGGGTACAGCAAGGCGGCGCAGATTTCCGGATACTTTGTGGCTGGTAAGACCGGTACGGCGCAAGTTACTTGGTCGGCGTTAGGAGTTGATAAGCTCGGATATTCCGATCAAACTATTCAATCATTTATCGGGTTCCTTCCCGCCTATGATCCGAAGTTTTTAATAATGATTCGTCTTGATAATCCCGAATCAAAAACAGCGGAATATTCGGCTATTCCGGCATATAAGGAGATGGCGCGATATATCATCGATTATCTGCAAATTCCTCCCGACCATAAAACGCCATAAACCCAGTTGATTTGAAAAATAAATAAGGGTACAATCAGGTAATGAAAAGCAATAAGGGTACTCGCTATCTTATGAAGAAAAAATTATGGAACCAATAGACGAAAAGGAAATTTATAGAAGAAAATCGGCTGGCGAGCCGGTGGAAATACCGCGTCCGGAAACGCGAGAGGTAATAGAAAAAATGTCCGAAGGGGACAGGATTATTCGCGAACAGCTGGAAAAAGAAGTATTAAGAATGTGCGGACGGCCGGATTTGGAAGAGGAGGCCAAAGGGGAAGCGTTAAAAATCAAAGAATTGAACGTCGAAGAACGTTTAAGACGATTATTAGATATCGCGAAGGTAAAAGGAATGGTGATGGCGGTTAGAGTTTGCAGGGAGATGAACGATCCGTATTTATTAGATCTGTTTCACGATACGCTGGCTTCTGGTGGTCATTATAAATCATTGTCCCGTTAATTATTTGGTATACCTCGCGGTCCCTCGGGTCTGAAACTCGGGATCGATGACTTACCGCGGGGAACTAAATAATGAGGATTCCAAAGGAGGTTACTTCTTTGGTCGCTCGGGGCGGGGTTTGATGCCCCGCTGAGCGAAATACCTTAAACATATTGTATAATTTACTATGGCAACAATCGCTTTTATTGGCTTGGGGGTCTTGGGGGCAGCGGTCGCGTTTGTTTTGTTTAATAAAATTGAGCGTCGGAGAATCACAATGAGTTTGGACATGACTCTGTTTTTAGTGATGATGCCAAAATACAATCAAAACGCGGAAGGTCAGTCGCAAAAAGATGAAAAATCGCTTATTGGCGAGATGGAGCAAGTTTATACTAATTTCTTATACCTGAAAGCAAATAATTTTTTTGAAAAATTAATCTATGGACCGCCAAGAATCGCCTTAGAGATTGCTTCGCAAATTGGGGGCACCGATATTTTTTTCTATGTTGCCGTTCCTCGTTATCTTGAGGGCGCGTTCGAGAAGTATGTGCAAGGTGTTTATAGTCGCTCCTTAATCCAAAAAGTGCCCCAGGACTATACGATATTTGAACCAGGGGGCGTTAGTAGTGGAGCTTATCTTAAGTTAGAAAATAGCGCCCTTTTACCAATCAATACTTATAAAAATCTTGATAAAGATCCGTTATCGGCAATTACCAACGCTTTAAGCAAGATAAATGCCAACGAAGGAGCGGCAGTTCAATTAATAATTCGCCCGGCGGATTATGGGGAATGGAAAGGCAAGGCGCGCAAAGCGCTTAAAAATATCCGCGAAGGCAAATCGCTTCATGTGGCGACAAGAACGGGGAGCGGTGATACCAGCGATGCGATTTTTAGCGCCTTAGAAGCAATCGCCACCAGCCAATCGAAAGAGCAGGAGCAGAAACCAAAAGAGGTGTTGGTTGACGATCAAACAATTCAGGCAATCGAATCGAAAACCCAGAAACAACTATTTGAAACGAATATTCGCATTATTGCGTCCGCTCAAGACATAGAAAGAGCCGAACAGATTGTTGATCACTTGGAAACATCGTTTGGTCAATTTTCTCTCGCTTCGGCAAACAGTTTCCGGGCAGTGCGCCAAAAGAGAGGAAATCTAAAGAAATTGCTTTATGGATATTCGTTTCGAAATTATTCAAACGGGCAACAAATGGTGTTAAATATCGAAGAATTAACCAGCGTTTATCATTTCCCAACCTATTTAACAGACACTCCTTATGTAAAAACAACAAAAACGGTTGAAGCGGCGGCGCCAATTGACTTGCCGGATAAGGGATTAAATCTTATCGGGACAGTTACATTTCGCGGTGACACAAAAAAAGTGTACTTTTCCAGTCGCGAAGATCGCCGCCGGCATTTCTATATCATTGGGCAAACAGGTACCGGTAAAAGTTCGCTGATGCGAGAAATGATTCGTCAGGATATCGAAAACGGCGAAGGGGTGGCGGTTATCGATCCCCACGGAGAGTTAGTCGATCATACACTGGCTAATATTCCTCCTAATCGAATAAACGATGTTGTTTTATTTGAACCCTTTGACTTGGAAAGGCCAATGGGTTTGAATATGCTGGAATACGATAGTCCGGAGCAAAAGGACTTTGCTGTTCAGGAGATGATTGCTATTTTCTATAAACTATTCCCGCCGGAGATAATCGGGCCGATGTTCGAGCATTATATGAGAAATGCGATGCTTGCATTAATGGCCGATCGAGAGAATCCGGGAACGCTGGTGGAAATCCCGCGGATATTTACCGACGATGCGTATATGGAATCGAAACTGCAATGGGTAATTGATCCCCTGGTAAGAAGTTTCTGGCTTAAAGAATGGAAACAGACCACCGGATCAACAAAGTCGGATATGTTGGGATATGTTGTTTCAAAAGTTGGCCGATTTGTGGAAAATGAAATGATGAGAAATATTATCGGTCAAAGCCATTCCGGATTTGATTTGGCAAAAATAATGGATGATAAAAAGATATTCCTTGCCAACCTATCAAAGGGGTTAACCGGCGAGGTAAATAGTTCGCTACTGGGGCTGATTCTCGTGTCAAAAATGCAGATGGCGGCGATGAAACGAGCGCGTTTACTGGAAGAAGAACGACAGGATTTTTATTTATATGTCGACGAATTTCAAAATTTCACTACCGACAGTATTACCACGATTTTATCGGAAGCGCGGAAGTACCGTCTTAATCTGATTTTGGCGCATCAGTATATGCCACAACTAACCGACCCGATAAAGAACGCCGTCATTGGCAACGTCGGGACAATGGGGGCCTACCGGATCGGCGCCGACGACGCCGAGTTTTTAGAAAAACAATTCTCTCCGGAATTTTCTCGTTCTGATTTGGTTAATCTTGATAACTTCAATATGATTATTAAAATGCTGATTAACAATCGGGTTTCCACTCCCTTTAGAATCGTTGCCCCGATGCCCCAAAAGGGCAATCCGGATATGATTGCGCCGATAAAGAAAATTTCCCGAAACAAATACGGCCGGCCAAGAGAGCTGGTGGAAATGGAAATAATTGATCGCTCGAAGCTGGGCGGGTTGTAATAAGTAGGGTCAAAGCAATCGTTCGATGTAATATAATTAGTTGTGTTATACTGTATAAATAATATCAATATAATTTCAACAATATGGTGGATCAATTAGCTGCCAGATCGCCCGAAGCCCGCCGCGATGACGAGGTCAGGGAAAGGCCTCGGGAAAATAAGGAGAACTATGACGAACCGTGGGCAGAATTAAGGATTGAGGAGGAGGAACGGATTGTATCTGGACAAAAAAAGGTGGTGATAGGTAACGAGACCTTCGAATTAGGTAAACAGTTGATGGCTCAAAAAGCTGATCAAGAAACTGTTGATTTCGCGAGATATTGGTTTGATGACAATAAAGCTGCTTTAGGGGATAGGGGTTATGTTATTCCGGAAAATCCCAGCGATGACTATATAATTCGCGTTACAAAAGAAGCTGGTGGGTTTGATGAGTTAAAAAATGATCCTGATTATGAAAGATATAATAAACGGATCGAAGGCGCTTATGCTCTAAGAAAAGATTTGGAAAAAGGGGCTAAATCAATCGAAAGCCAAACGATATTAATGTATGAGCTAGGAAAAGAGGAAGAAAATAAGAAAGATCAAATTAGTGATGTAGATACGCAAATTGAACAAGCTAAGGAAAAGCGACCTCCTAATAAAAAAGAACTTGCTCAATTAACAGTTGCAAGAACTATTTTAGAAGTTGAGCTAAAACAGATTGATAAATCAGTCAGGGAAATATATGTTTGTATGAATGGCAAAACTCCCGAAGAAATGGTTATTGGCGACGATAGAGTAATAACTAACGCAGAAGCAATTACCGAAAGAAAAGCAAATGTTAAAGAACGGCAGAAGAGAGACGCAAATAATCTAGAAGGTTGGCAAACAGTAGCTGAGCGGCTTGGTTATGTGGTGACGCAAGTCAAAGGACGATTTGGCCCCGAATATATAGTTAGTGTCAAAAATACAGGACAAGAAGTTCGAAGATTTGGATTAGGAAGAATCGGTAATGTCGGCAGGTTTTTACACCAACTTGAGGTAAAATTTGCAGTTAGTGGTACGATATTTAATTGGCAAGCAGAACAAAATAAATTAAAGGAAGATGTTAAGTCGGAGATTGATTATTGGAAACAGACACCTGATGAGGCTACTGAGGGCGTAGAACAAGCTTACGATCGGGTTAGAGAACGATTGGTAACCGAACATATCCAGGAAACAAGAAAGAAAGATCCAAAGAGCAAAGAACAATTAAAGGCAATTGAGCAAGAATTTCAGGGGGAGGGGCTAAATGCTACTGAATTTATCGATACTGTTGTGGCAAGAAAAGGCGGGTTGGCGGATTTATCCGGAAGATGGGAAAGTGATCAGGCGGCAGTAAAAGAATTTGCCGAGAGCTGGGGGGTGCCTGTCGGCGGTCGCGAGTGGGAAGAATTTGCAAAAAAACAGAAAGGAATATACGAGCGGCGCGTCAAGACAAGGAGGGGATTTATTGATTGGATGATCGATATGGTATTGTCGACAAGCGACAAGAAAAAAGATAACACCGGGCGAAGGCAAACCGGAGGCAATCCGCAAAATAGACCGGCAACGGGCGCTATTCGGGGAACAGGATCTACGGCGAGCGGTAGTGGCCAAGGACAACCCGCTACTCAACGGCCCGGGACGAGACGTCCCGTAACAAGAAAGACGCCTCCTGCCGGAGCGGCAACACAACCATAAAAATATGGTAAATCAACTACTTAATAACGAAACATTAAAGGGTTTTATTGAAATTGTTGAAATTAGCTCTGAACAGAAGGTTTTTTTGATAAATCGCTTGCCGGAAATGGACGGGGAAGAACGATTAAAATTGTTTAATGTTTTAAAAGATATATATTTGTTAGATATCGAAGAAAAGGATGCCGTAGCGCGGGTAAAAGCGGCATTCAGTGAAGGATAATATTGATTGTAAATTGTCCGCCAGAGGCGGATCCGCCTTGGGCGGAAAAATTGTAAATTGAAAATTAGCATGTATGGCCTTGTCATCTAGTGGTCCAGGATACATGGTTCTCAGCCATGTCACGCGGGTTCGAATCCCGCCGAGGCCGCCAGCAAATTTTCGCTTCGGCTCAAATTTGCCAGTAGTTAGTAATTAGTAGTTTGTAATTAGGGTAATGAGTTATTGATACACAAGAAAATTGGCTCCCAAATTACAAATTACACACACTCACACACGACACATAATAAAATATGTTTGATTTCGAAAATTTAGAAGTCTACAGAAAAGCCAAGGAACTGAACAAAGAAGTTCTCAAATTTCTAAGAGATAATAAACAAATAGATGCCTATTTTCGAGATCAACTCAAAAGGGCATCTGTGAGTATGGTTATCAATATTGCCGAGGGAAGCGGGAAATTTTCGAAAGCAGACAAGAAAAATTTTTATACAATTGCCCGGGCTTCTGCATACGAATGTGTTTCATTGTTCGAATTGATATTTGAAGAAAATCAGCTCAATAAAAATATTTTTGAGATGTTTTATGATAAATTCGAGATTGTTTCTAAAATGTTATGGGGACTAATTGGCAGTCAGAAGTAATTGCCGTTAGGTTATCATGTTTGCCAGTATTTTTATTGGACATAACCCAAGAAATAAAAAATATGCCTGAAATTGATAAAAAAACAATAATCGATTTGTGTAAAGAATATTCCGGAAAACAGTTTTTGTCTCCGAAAAATAATCTGGTTTATTCTCTTTGGCCGTTCGATCAGATTAAAACGTTAAACGACAATTACAATATAGAAAAGTTTTTGCCGGATTTTATCGGCTTTGGTTCAGACGGCGGAGATGAGTTACTGGCGATAAATACAAAAGACGGAAAGATATATTCAATTCCATTTATTCCGATGACAAAAAAAGAAGCCGTTAATATCGCAAAAGATACTGATGAATTTATCGGTTTTAGGCAACAAAACTAATAAACATATCTCAAAACATTTTTCCAAATATATTTTATCAGTATTTCTGTATGGATATAATTCAAGAGATAAGAAATTTTGTTGAAAATGAGTGTAAAAAACCGACTAGCAAATACGGCTATGAGCCGTTTCCTTTTCATTTTATTCCTATGGTTGATTACGCCGAGAGATTGGCGAACGAACTGGGCGGGGACAAGGAACTTATCTTGGTTGCCGCTTGGCTCCACGACATTGGTTCGATAATCCATGGCAGGGAAGATCATCACGTAACCGGTGCGAAAATCGCCGAAGAAAAATTAAAAGAATTTCAATATCCGATTGAGAAAATTGAATTAGTTAAAAAGTGTATCCTGAATCACAGAGGTTCTCAAAAAAGCAACACCGAAAGCATAGAAGAACAAATAATCGTGGAGGCTGATGCTATGAGCGCTTTTGATAATATTAGCGGCATATTCAAAGCAGCTTTTGTCTATGAAAATAAAACCCAAGATGAGGCAAGAAAATCTGTCAGAGAAAAGCTGGAAAATAAATGGAATCAGTTACGATTTGATGATTCCAGAAGAATAATTAAGCCGAAATTCGAAGCGGCAATGCTTCTTTTGAAATAAAGTCATTCCAATATTGTTTAATTAAAAATAATAACTAACATAAAAATATGGCAAAAAAACCCGAGAAAATAGAAAATTTAAATAGATTATTTGAAACAGTAGATTCCTGCATTGCCGATGCGAGTCGTGAGAATAGAGAAGTTGACCTTTCAATTTTCAACTCGTTGCAATCTCGTCTGGCCAACGCTGTTGAAAACGCTAAGAGATTTAAGGATGAACTGGAAAAACAAGGGAAAACTTCAAAAGAAGTAGAAGCGGCATTTTGTAATAGAGTTGCAAAAGTTGAAGTTGCTCATCGGATTGGCGATAGCGGCGGCGTTGTTTTGCGAGAAAATGGATATGTGCTTGGAAATTTTGATTCAAAAGAAACCTTAGAAATATCTGAATGGAAAAGAAGAATGGAAGAAAGTGTTAGCAAAGAAACGGTTTTAAACAATTTTTTTCCCGACAAAGGAATCGGTTTTTTGCGCGCGATAGGAGCTATGGGACAACAAGAAATATACAGAGATTTAATTAATAAGTTACAGCGGAAACGTTCAGAAGAAGTAAGGTGGTATGCCAAAGATAAAAGACGAGAAGTAGAATATTCTGACCCAAGTCTTGCTTTAATTGATGGAGCAACCAACGCTATTGGAGATTTTGAGTTTGAAATGCCAACTTTAATTCCTGGATTAAGAGTGAGAGTCAAAATAGAAGAAACCGGTAGACGCGAAAATGTAATAAAATTAATAATCAGTCCGGAGTTGTTATAGTTTGGTCGATGACTAAACAGCTTTTATCCGCCATTTTTGTTTTAACAGGCACGATAATCGGCGTCGGTTTTTTTGCCTTGCCTTATCTGACTGCCCAGGTCGGTTTGCCGGTAATGCTGTTTTATTTTATCGTTGTCGGCGGATTAATAGCATTAGTTCATTGGTGTTTTGGCGAAGTGGCTCTAAACACGCCGGATTTCCTGCGTTTGCCGGGTTATTCGGAGCGCTATTTCGGCAAACTGGGGAAGGGATTGGCATTTTGGATCAGCATTGTCGGTTCCTACGGTTCAATATTAGCTTATCTTGTCATCGGCGGCAGATTTCTTCACAATATTCTCGGCAATATTTTAGGAAGTGGCGATTTTATTTATTGCATCATCTATTTTTTATTTGGAGCTATCCTCGTTGCATTAGGAACGAACTCTGTGAGGAATATTTCCGGAGTTGATATTTTGATTCTTCTGTTTTTTATTTTATATTTAACTTTTTTTGGTAAGCCTTACTTCAGTATCGGTAATTTATTAACTGTTTCGCCGAGTTGGAATAATATCTTTCTGCCATATGGGCCGATATTATTTTCTCTTTGGGGAGCAACGATGATCCCCGAAATCGAAGAAATGTTAGGAGAGAATAAGCGATACTTAAAAAAAGCGGTTGTCTTGGGGGTTATTATATCAATTATCTTTTATTTGGTATTTTCAATTCTGGTCAGCGGGATTACCGGTCAGAATACATCAGACGATGCTATTTCTGGTTTAAAAGCGATATTTGGTAGTCAGTTGGTGTTTATAGGATCGCTAATGGGGCTGATAACCACCTTTACCTCTTTCGTCGCTATTGCTCTTACTCAAAGAAAGATATTCAATTACGATTTGCGTTTAAAAAAGGGAATTTCGCTGATTTTAGTTTTTGTCGTTCCCCTCGTTTTATTCGTGATTGGGTTTCAAGATTTTATCGGGATTATCAGCTTCTTTGGCGGGGTAGCGATGGGACTTGAAGGAATTTTAATAATGATGATGTATTATAAAGTAAGTAAACGAATTTGGCTTACCTTGCCTTTAACATTAATTTTTCTGGTAGGAATGGTTTACGAAATAATTATGGTTTTGAGATAACCCGTTTCAACTTAAGAATAGAATATGGACACCCTAATCAAAATTGCAATATTTATTTTTTCGGCATTTCTGATGGCTTTTTCTGGTAGCTTGGTTGTAGAATCATTAACCCGGGTCGCGAAAGCCCTTAAATGGCGGGAATACATCGTTGGATTTGTGGTAATGGCTCTTGCATCGTCGGCGCCAAATCTGTTTGTCGGGATAAACGCGGCACTAAAGGGTATTCCCGAGTTGTCTTTTGGCGACCTGTTCGGCGGTAATGTTGTGGATTTAACCCTTGGAATTGCCTTGGGGGGGCTGATTAGTGGCGGCTTAACCGCCGATAGCCGGATGGTGCAGGGGAGTGGTTTTTTTACAATGGGAATCGCTCTTCTGCCGTTGCTTTTATCGCTAGACGGTCAGATAGGTCGTATCGATGCGATAGTTTTAATTCTCGCTTTTATTATCTATAGCTCTTGGCTTTTTTCCAAAGAAGAACGTTTTCGAAAAGTTTATGATCACGACTCTCCAGAGGATAAAAAATCACTTTTAAAAAGTATTTCTCGTCTTGCTTTGGGATTAGGGTGCTTAATTGTCGGCTCGCAAGGAATGGTTAGTTCAGGTTTATTTTTTGCCGAAAGCTTATCGATTCCGATTGGGATGGTGGGCATTCTAATTATCGGGATGGGTAATTGTTTACCGGAGCTTTATTTCACCGTTGTTTTGGCTAAGAAAAGAAAGGACTGGCTTATTCTTGGCAATTTAATGGGGGGAGTAATTACCTGTTCTACCTTGGTCTTGGCGGTTGTTGCCTTGATTCATCCGATAGTTATTGCCGACTTTTCGTTATACTATATTGCGAGGGCCTTTATGATGATTGCCGCGGTTTCGTTTATGATTTTTTTAAGAAGCGGCAAAAAAATATCATACCGCGAATCGATATTTCTTTTGGGGGTCTATATTATTTTTCTAATTACCGAGGTATTTGTCAAATGAATCTACTATGGACTTATGTCTATAGTATCTTCTTCTTCAAATTTTCATCCCCGCCATTAAGGCAAGGTGTTAAGATTTAGATGATAAACATTTCTTTTATCGATGTGTATGATATTCTTAATCGCGGAGATCGTCCTCGTTAAATCGATAAATATTCAGTAGTAGCAAATCAATAAAATGTCCATTACTCTTATTGCTGTATTTGTTTTATCGGGCTTAATCATGTTGGTTTTTTTTGTTATATTTAAAACTATATTAAAAGATAAGGAAAGCGATCGACAGCAAGGAGAGGCGATTTTAAATTTAGAACGGCGGTTGAGTGATCTGATGAGTAATCAATTAAAAGAAATTCGTGATAATGTTACTGTATCTTCTTCGGAAATGAATCGGCAAATTCGTTCCTTTACGGAAGAGGCGGTAACAATTCGTGAAAATTTGAAACAAATCCAAACCCAAGTTCAAGATGTTTCTTCTTTTCAAGATATTTTTAAGGCGCCAAAATTGCGGGGGCAGTGGGGGGAAGCGTCGCTCGATCATATTTTAAGTCAGCGTTTTCCCGAAGAGTTATACGAATCCCAACACCTGTTTTCTTCCGGAGAACAAGTAGATGCGATTTTAAAACTACCTAACGGCAAAATCCTGCCAATCGACGCCAAATTTCCTCTTGAAAATTTTGATAAAATGATTAACAGTCAAACCGACTTGGAAAGAAGCGGTTTTAAGAAAACATTTCTTGATGATGTTAAAGTTAAAATTCAAGATATTGCTCAAAAATACATTCTTCCCGGCGAGGGAACTACCGATTTCGCGCTAATGTATATTCCTGCCGAGGCGGTATATTACGAAATTGTTAATAATCTGAATAAGGAAATCGACATCACGGCGCTTGCCTGGTCAAAAAAGGTCATTGTCACCTCGCCCAATACCATTTATCTGACATTGTGGACAATTGAGCACTGGTTTCGGGATACCAAGATCTCTAAAGATACGCAGGAGATTGTGAAACGGTTAGGGAAGATTCATCACGACGCGGAAAAATTGATGGACGATTTTAGAAAACTTGGCAGTCATTTACGAAATGCCACCACGGCCTACGATGAATCGGAGAAGCGGTTGTCCTTGTTTAACAGCAAGGTGGAAAAGATTATCGATACCGGAGAAAAAGAAAAGATAGAACCACCCGTAGATATGGAATAATTATCTGACTTGTGTTAGAGTAGTTCATTAACGAATTTAGATAATAAGATAAAAATATGAATTTAGCGGTAATAGAAACAGGCGGGAAGCAGTACATTGTTACTCCCGGCCAGACAATAAAAGTTGAAAAAATTGTTAAACCAGATGGCGAGGAGATTGAATTTGACCAGGTTCTTCTTGTTGAAAGTGGCAAGAAAGTGCTAATCGGCACTCCGTTAGTAAAAGGAGCGACCGTTACCGGAAAGGTAATCGGACAAATTAAATCAAAGAAATCAGTATCTTTTCGTTATAAGGCAAAAACCCGCAGCAAGGTAAAGCAGGGTCATCGCCAAAAACTTACCGAGGTAGAGGTCTTGAAAATTAATCTCGCGAAGTAAATAAGGGATAAATATATTTGACCAATAAAAAGAGCCGACTATTGTCGGCTTTTTCTGTCATCGATTATTTCCTGCCTTCAAGCGCGGAAATCAATGTTTCATCGTCGGCGTATTCCATTTCGCCATTTACCGGTAGTCCTAATCCAAGACGGGAAATTTTAATATCTTTTAGGCCGTATTTACTGAAAAACCCCGCCATTAGTCGTTCCAGATAAAGAATCGTTGATTGGCCGTCGGTTGTCGGATTAAATGCCAAGATTATCTCGCTAAAACCATTGGATTGGATAATTAACCGTTTGTGATTTTTTATCCGTTCCAATAGGGGAGCGGTTTTCAGTTTTTTTAAATCATCTTCGCGAAGGCGGTAAACTGTGCCTCCTAATATAAAATATAACCCATGATATTTATGAGTTTGTTCGATAGCGATAAGGTCGGTTTCCTTTTCAACAACACATAGCTGGCTGGTATCGCGGGTTTTATCGCTGCATATCGGGCAAAGTACCGATTTGCCCTCAAACGGATTGAAGCAAAATGAGCATATTTTGACCTCGTTTTTTAAATCCTCCAGTCCCTTGATTAGTTGATCAATCTCGTTTTTCGGCTGTTTCAAAAGGTAAAAAACGAAACGGCCGCTTGTTCGCAGCCCAATCGTTGGGAGCTTTGAAAATAGATCGATTAGGCGCTGGATTTTAGGAGAAAGCATGATACTAAATTACCAATTTACAATTACCAATTTACAAACAATAATGGATTTATCTAATACCAATTTACAAACACGGTTTTGTATTCAAGAAATTAGGCGTACGAGTCATTGAGAATTTGGACATTGTAAATTCATTGAAAATTGTGAATTGTAAATTGAAAATTATCCCAGATTTTCCTGATAGTCCTTTTCCAAATTTCTAAAGCTGGCACAGCGTTCTTCAAAATATAATTCAACATTACCAACAGGACCATTTCTATGTTTGGCGATGATAATATCGGCGATATTTTTTCTTGTTGAATCCTCGCGATATTTATCCTCGCGATGAATAAAGAGAACGACATCGGCGTCTTGCTCAATAGCGCCGGTTTCTCGAAGATCGGAAAGACGGGGGATTTGCGGCGTTCTCTGTTCAACGGCGCGCGATAATTGCGATAACGCCAAGACCGGCACTTTTAATTCCTTTGCCAGGCCCTTTAAAGATCGTGATATTTCCGTCATTTGCTGAATAATCGGGGCATTGGAATTTCGCGGTTCCATTAGTTGCAAATAATCAACAACAATAAGCCCTAACCCCTTATCGGCTTGAAGCCGCCGGGCCATTGCCCGCATTTGGAGGATATTAATTGACGCGCTGTCGTCGATATATATCGGGGCTCCGGATAAAGCGCCTAAGGCGTGTTGAATTTTCGTGAAATCATTGTCCTCGCCTTCGTTGGACAGCCTCCCGGTTCTTAGTCGCCAGAGGTCAAGATTGGCCTCGGAGGCGATGATTCTATCGATAATCTGATCACTGGACATCTCTAAGCTAAAAAGTCCCACGGGCAGTTTTTCTCGGACGGCGATATGGGTGGCGATATTCAACGCCAAAGACGATTTTCCCAAGCTGGGGCGGGAGGCCAAAATAACCAAATCGGAAGACTGCAAACCCGCTAAAATATTATCCAAGTCGGGGTATCCGGTGGGCACGCCGCGCGGAACGCCTTTATTTTTAAACAGATTATCAATTCTCTCGAATGCCGCACCCAGCATATCTTTTACGGCGACAAAAGATTGAGTCATCGATTTCTGGGCGATGCTAAAGATCTTTCTTTCCGCTTGGTCCAACAAAGTATCCGTATCTTCCCATTCGTTATAAGCCATAGCATGAATTTCTTCGCTGGCATCGATAAGGTCGCGTAAAATCCGCTTGCTTTGCACAATCTTGGCATAATTTAAAACATGGGTCGCTGTCGGGACAGTATTAACCAGCTCGGTGAGATAGGTGCTACCACCAATGGACTCTAGTAATCCTTTTTCCTTTAATCGGCTGGAAACAGAAAGCATATCAATCGGTTCGCCGCGTTCAAATAAATCAAGGATAACTTCGAATATTTCTTGATGGATTCTTTTGTAAAAATCACGGATGCCGAGAAAATCGGCAACTTTAATAATTGCGTCTTTGTCAATCAATAAACAACCCAAAAGCGACCGTTCCGCTTCAAGGTTTTGTGGCGGTAATTTTTCCTTAATATCGCTACTAATTGAATTATTTGCCATTCCTCAATATACCAGAAACAAGGCGGTGACTCAAACCGTTTTTATACACCGTTTATTAACAATCGATAAATGAGTTGATGGGTAACGAGTTGACGAACGACTTAATGACTCAATCGCTTAATCACTCAACTATCATCTCGGCTAAATCTTTTTAAGGATGCACAGAATAGAACACACAATAATTTTCCCTGCGAGAAAATTTTGTTCATCTCTCGTTCCGCCAGACACCCGCAGGGTGACACCATTCTGGCGGAACTGCGAGGTGATCCTTAAAACGCTTACCCTCGCCAAAACTCAATCATCAATCATCAATGCACTTAATCACTCTTTTTATTTGTTGTCCTTCTTTTGTATCTTCTATCGAATAGCCAAGGTTATGTATTTTATCGCGCAGTTCATCGGATTTTTTCCAATCGCCATTCTCTCTGGCAATCGCGCGTTCGTCGGCTAAACCAACGATCTCTTTGGGAATAATGTCGGTTTTTGCCTCTCTTGTTAATTCCAAGCCGAGAACCTTATCGAATTCTTTAATTAAGCGATACTTTTCGCTACCTGAAATTGACTTGTCTTTTAGTAATCTCCACATCAGGGCCAACGCTTTGGGAGTATTCAAGTCATTGCCAATCTGTTCAACAAATCTTTCTTCGTAATCGTTTTTAGCTCTTAGTTTACTTTTTGTTTCCTTGTTGAATCCTGCCATTTTTTCTCTTAATCCAAAAAGCGCTTTTTGGCTGGCAGATAATCCTTCCCAAGTAAAATTTAAACCCTTGCGATAATGGGATGTCAGAACCAGATAACGAAAACTTAACGGATCATATCCTTTTTCAATCAGATCAGAAACGAGGAAAACATTACCCAAACTTTTGCTGATTTTTTCATTTTTTAACAGTAGCCAAGCGTTATGCATCCAGAAATTTGCCGTTCTTTTGCCAAAAGCGCCATAGCTCTGGGCAATTTCGTTAGTGTGATGAACGCCAACATGTTCTATTCCACCCGTATGAATATCAAACTGCTTGCCAAGATACTTGGTCGACATTGCCGTGCATTCAATGTGCCACCCTGGAAAACCCTTTCCCCAGGGGCTATCCCATTTCATAATATGATCTGGTTTATTTGTTATCCAAAGAAGAAAATCCCAAGGATTCTTTTTTTCCGGATCTATCTCAACGCGGTTTCCGGCGTCTTGCCGGTCTAGTTTCAGGCGGGCAAAGCGCGGGTAGTCCTTAAAAAGAGCAGTGTTGAACACGATTCCGGTTTTTGTCTGGTAAGTAAAGCCGTTTTTCTCGATTTTCTTTATTAACGCAATTTGTTTATCAATATGTTCCGTTGCTCGACACAAAACATCCGGTTTAATGATATTTAAATAATCCAAACTATCGGTGAATTGTTTGATGTATTTATTAGCAATATCCCAAACAGAAACCCCTTCTCGTTTGGCGCCTTTTTCCATTTTATCTTCTCCCTCGTCGCCATCGGATACCATGTGGCCAACATCGGTGATATTCATTACCCATTTGGTTTTATATCCAACATATCGTAAATATCGAAGCATTAAATCCCATTGAACATAGGCATACATATTGCCGATATGCTGGTTCCAATACACAGTCGGCCCGCAAGAATATACCCCAATAAAATTCTCTTTTATCGGTTTAAAAACCTCAACCTTTCGCGATAAGGTGTTATAGAGTTTGATTGTTGGTCTCATGTCGATAAATTTAAATACATTTTGAAATATACAGAAGAGCTAAATATCAAAAGGAACATATTTATACGGATATTCATTATCGATTATTGGTTTATGATACCACTCATAGTGGTAAAAAAACATAAACAGCCAATAGGGGATTAGCCGATTTTTTCCTAGCCCCTGACTTTGATGGGCTTTTGACGCTCTCCATTTGTTAATCCAGTTTAACCCCAGATTCAATTGGTAATCCGCCTCCGAAAGATACGACAGAATATCGGGGCGAATAAATTTTTGCGCCAACTTTCTATCCATCGTCGGCCACAATAGCCAAGGGCGAATATCTTTTGGAAGAACACGGATCATTTCTTTAACGACAAGGGATAAAGAGATGTGGTCGGGATGGCCGCTAAAACCGGAATGATCATAGGTAACGATTATTTGCGGATTAAATCGTTTAATCTGCGCCGAAATCCACGGGATATATTCATTCTCTTTGCCTTTTAATTGCCCGTCGCCGAAGTTGTTAGTAATAAGCTGGTCGATTTTTAATATCTTAACCGCTTTTTCCAGTTCTTTTTTGCGAACTTCTTTTAATGTGGTGTTAGTAAGAGAAACGGCGCTTTTCCCCGCCTCACCGCCGGTTAAGACAACGGCAATTACTTGCCAATGATATTTTTTAGCCATTGTGATTAATCCGCCGGTGGCCATTGTTTCGTCGTCGGGGTGGGGGAAAACCACCATTAATGTTTTGTCTCCTTTCCAATCTTTTAATATTGTGTTTAGGTTTCTCATGATTAATTGTAAAGTGTTTAAAAAACTCCCTGCCGGGAGTCATGGTTAATAGATATAGCTATATCAAAACCGCTCCGGCTTTATTCCGGTAAACAGTTACAATTGCGAGCTTTCAATAAATTTCTATTCATAAATATAATTGTAAGGAAAGATGGGGGATTGTCAAATTCATAGCCGGTCGCAGTGATACGACCGGCCCTAGTTCCGATGGAGAGTTAATCGTCATCCACCGGTTCCGTGTCGCTCCCACATACGGAGCAGTGGGAGCTACAGGTGTGCGTCCCGCAGTTGACGCACACCCGGTCGGTGCAATTCCCGCGCCGTGGCACGGGAGTTGCCTGTTTTGTTTCCTCCCTCCCCTTATCGGAAGGGGGAGGGTTTGTTTTTATTGGCGCCATAGCGTCTCCTTTCTAGTTTCGTTATATAGCAAATTAGAAATTAAGCAATACGAAAAGAAGGCCTCGCCTTCCTCCAAATGGGGGCAGGCAAAAGAAGGCCTCGCCTTCCTCCAAATAGGGGCAGGCAAAAGAAGGCCTCGCCTTCCTCCAAATGGCAGGCAAAAGAAGGCCTCGCCTTCCTCCAAATGGGGGCAGGCAAAAGAAGGATTTTCCTTTTTTTGTAAAATCAAATTAAAAATTAGAAATTTGGTTTGTTATTCTTGTCCGCCGAAGCTTTCTTGACCCCTCGTAGCTTTAGCGAAGTGGGTAGCGAAGGCGGATGTATTTGAATTTTGAATTTAAATGGGGTAAACTAAAATAATTAACCCCTAATAAAATGAACAAAAAAGACATCGTTATTGCGGCAATAATCGGCGAGATTTGTTCTTGGCTGATTCTTGTCATTATTAAAAATCTGCAGGTAGAGTTTGCCTACAGTTGGATGTTAATAATAATTTTCCCGATTCTTTGCGTTGTCGGTATTATTTTTGCCATGATAATAAGCAAAAAAATCCCGATGGTTTATCAGGTTGCCAAGTTCGTTCTCGTTGGTGGATTTAATACCCTAATGGATATGGGGATATTGAATCTTTTGATATGGATATTTCAAATATCATCGGGGATATATTATACGGCTTTTAAGTCGCTTTCATTTATTATTGCCGTTATCAATTCGTATTTCTGGAATCGGATCTGGACATTTAAAAGAGAGGGGAGCGCTAATGTTAAAGAATTTGGACAATTCATCGCCGTTAGTTTGGTAGGATTTATCATCAATGTTGGCGTTGCCTCATTGGTAGTTAATGTTATCGGACCGAGATTTGGCTTAAATGCCGGAATGTGGGCAAACGTTGGAGCGTTTCTCGCCGCTTTGGTCGGAATGACTTGGAATTTTGTGGGCTATAAATTTATCGTTTTTAAAAAATGAGCTTAGCCTTATATCGAAAATACCGTCCGCATTACTTTAGAGATGTTATTGGTCAGGAGCATGTTGTCCGTACCCTAACTAACGCCTTGTCTTCGGGATCAATTTCCCACGCTTATTTATTTTGCGGGCCAAGAGGAAGTGGAAAAACAACAATTGCCCGATTGTTGGCAAAAGCCGTAAATTGTGAAGATAAAACCAGCTTTGAACCGTGCGACAAATGTTCGTCTTGTATTGAAATAAGTGAAAGCCGTTCGATGGATTTAGTGGAAATCGATGCCGCCTCAAATAGGGGAATCGATGATATCAAAGAATTACGCGAAGGGATCCGCTATCTGCCAACAAAATTAAAATACAAGGTCTTCATTCTTGACGAAGCCCATCAATTATCGAAAGATGCGGCAAACGCTCTATTAAAAACACTGGAAGAACCGCCAAGCCATGCGATATTTATTTTGGCAACTACCGAGGCCCATAAAATGATTCCCACAATTGTTTCGCGGTGCCAAAGGTTCGATTTCCGCAAACTAACGGTTCCCGAAATAACCAAGCGATTGGAAATAGTTGTGAAAAATGAGAAGGCCAAGATTTCCCAATCGGCAATCAATTTAATTGCCGTTAATTCCGGAGGTTCGATGCGCGACGGGGAAAGTTTATTAAACCAAGCGATTTCCTTTAGCCAAGTAAATGCCAAAGATAAAGAAGTTGTCGCCGATGATATAAAAGACCTCTTGGGTCTGGTTGAAATTCAGGTAGTGGGGAAGCTGGTGGAATTTATCGTTGGTAAAGACCAAAATCAGGCAATTCGTTACTTAGGCGAGCTGATTGATAAAGGCACCGATGTTGAGCAATTTATTCGGGCGCTCATCGATTACTTGCGGCAGGGCTTGATTGTAAAAATGACCGATGAAAATGATTATTCAACAACGATTACATCGGGATTAACCAAAGAAGAATACCAATTATTGGTGGAGCAGGTTAAGAAATTGAAAGCGATTGAGTTAAGAAAGCTAATCGGCGCGATGATTGAAGCGGAAAACAAAATGCGCTACGCTTCAATCACCCAGCTTCCTTTGGAACTGGCAATCGCCGAGTTCTGTGAATTAAATTAACCTTTACATATGTGAATGGCGGTTATATGATGGATTCATACATAACCGTTGTTCGAAATGATATTAAGAACACAAGAAAAACAAGAAGCAATAAGATTAAGAAAGAAAGGATATTCTTATAGTGAAATATTAGATAAAGTTCATGTGTCTAAGGCAAGCTTGTCTCTTTGGTTGAGGGGAATTAAACTCAACGAAATGTATCGCGAAAGGTTACGCAAAAGACAAGCGAAAGGCGCCCTAAAAGGTGCAATGGTTAGACATAAAGATAGGCTAGAAATAACTGAAAGAATAAAAAATGAAGCAAAAAAAGAGATCGGAGATATAACGGACAGGGAGCTATGCTTAATTGGTGCCGCTTTATATTGGGGTGAAGGTTCTAAACAAAGAGAAAGTTGTCCGTCGACAGAAGCGCGTTTTACAAACTCTGACTTGTCAATGCTAAAACTGTATTTAAAGTGGTTAGAAAAAACATGCAAAATCGATATAGATAACATTAAATTCGAAATATATATTCACGAATCTGGTAATATTCAAAAAGCAAGAGAATTTTGGTCAAAGAATCTTAACTTATCGATAGAAAAATTCCAAAGAGTTCGTCTTAAAAAGAATAAAATAAACACAAAAAGAAAAAATATCGGGGATAACTATCACGGCTTATTAAGAATTACAGTTAAAAAAAGCGCAAACTTAAATAGAAAAATATTTGGCTGGATAGAGAGAATTTGCGAATCTTGCGAGGTCGTCTAACGGCAGGACAATGGACTTTGACTCCATTTATTCAGGTTCGAATCCTGGCCTCGCAGCAAGGCACAATTCTGCGCCTTGCTTCCGCTCGTCAGAAGCGAAGAAGCAGAACTTGACGCAGACAGGTGCAGAATTGTACCTGTCCACCATCATACGGCGACTGGCTTCGCCTGACAGGTGTAGTATTGCACCCGTCCAAAAGCGAAGACAGCAACGTATGGGGACTGAGGGAGGTGCAGTATTGTACCTCCCAAGTCTATAAAAGTTATGAAATTTTATTACATATTACATATTACAAAACAAATTAAAAGATTTCATATACATCGGATATTCCGAGAATCTTCAACAACGATTTAAAGAACATAATGATGGTTTGTCAAAATCAACTAAGCCCTATATTCCGTTAGAACTTATCCACTATGAAGCGTATCGCAATATCCTAGATGCGAAACGAAGAGAAATGTATTTAAAGACAAACCGTGGAAGAACAACTCTGATGACGATGCTAAAAGAATACTTTTTATAATTACACACTAAATCAGAGGACTAACATGTGTAGAAAATATTCCTAAAAAGCATGACAAAGACAAGGACAAATTCCACCCAATTGCCTAGCTATCAAGAGTTATGCGACATACTTGCACATGAAGCGCCACGTCCGATTCCTCAAGAAAGGCAACAGAACCACTATAGCGATTTTACTACCATACGAGCACTTCTTAATTCCTACGGTCTCCCAACGAAATTTTTCAATCATGGTATTAATTTTGTAGATTTGAAAGACGAAACCATTTTTGAGGAAGTATTGATGTTGTTCAGCGAGTTAGAAAAAAATATTTTGCGCACACAAGACAGCTCGACCCAACAATCTCTTTTTAACAATATATACAACTACCTTTCGGAAGCCGACAAGCCCGAGCAGGCAGACATTATCTTTGTTTTTGGCTCGAAAGTGCCACTCCGCACAGAAAAGGCGATTCGGCTTTACAAAGAAGGATATGCTCCGAGAATACTCTTGAGTGGGAAAGGACCATTCTATGAACACTATAATGGAGAAAAGCCGGAAGCAGAGATGTTGGCGCAGTATGCTATGGATAGAGGAGTGCCAAGCGATGCGCTTATTCTTGAGGGTGAGTCGATCACAGTACCCGACAATGTGAAACGGTCGCTCAATCTTGTCGAAGAGAGGGCAATACCATGCGGTCGGATTATTTTAGTGAATTCTCCATTTTCACAGCGAAGGGGTTGGGCACATTTCAGTAAGATGAGTAAAAAGGGGACTAAATTTTTTCGTAGTAATACAGATACCGTGTCCAAGAAATACTCTATGGATGGGTGGTATCGCGATGAAACTGGGGTGAGGGTGATTATAAAAGAATTCTTTGGCTTAATGGTGAGCGAGATGCTTAACACGTCTTAAATGTTCAGCAATCGAGACGCATCAGTGAGACACTGCCAAAAGCCCTAAATTTCCCCTTAAAATCTTGGTTCCAGACCGAGGATCACAGCCATTCGACTCACTTCGTTCGCTCATGGCTATAGCCATTCGACTCACTTCGTTCGCTCATGGCTATAGCCGATGAGTCAAATGTCCTGAGTGAGT
>JAZDOL010000005.1:0-4655 GCA_043798775.1 bacterium
GTAATAAGATGGGTAAGGTTGGAGTAGGTGTCGCTAAGGGCGCCGACGTTGCTCAAGCCGTAGATAAAGCGACCCGCGTTGCTAAGAAAAACGTGATCGTCGTGCCGATTGTAAACGATTCAATTCCTCATCAAGTAGATGCCAAGTTTGGCGCCGCTAAAATACTTCTTAGGCCGCAACAGAAGGGTCGCGGTTTGGTTGCTGGCGGGACAGTGCGGATAATTTGTAGTTTGTGTGGGATTAAAAACGTTTCCTCAAAAACTATTGGCAAAACCAACAATAAATTAAACAATGCGCAAGCGACAATTAGCGCCTTGAAGAAACTAAAAACAGGGAGGCCGAGGATTATTGTAAAAAATAGCGCTCCCGTCGAGCCGAGTATCAGTCAAGAGAAGTAGTTTGTTATAATATTTTTTGTTATTTTCTAAATATATGCGACTAGAAGATCTGAAACCCAGCCACCAGAGACCGGATAGAAAACGAATCGGTCGGGGAGGTAAGCGGGGGACATATTCCGGAAAAGGGTTAAAAGGACAAAATTCCAGAGCGGGTACAAAATTTGAGCCAACGGTGCGTTATCTATTTAAGCGTTATCCCAAACTGCGCGGTTATCGTTACCAGGCGGCGGTAAATAATGTAGCAATTGTAAATATATTGTCTTTGGAAAAGAAATTTAATAGTAACGATATTATTAATCCGGAATCTTTGGTTAGGGCAAAACTGGTTAATAAGTACAACGGTAAAATTCCGAAGGTAAAAATATTGGGAACCGGCGCGTTAACTAAGGCGTTTACCTTAGTACGGTGCTCATACTCAAAATCGGCCGAAGCGAAAATAATCAAAGCCGGTGGCACTGTGAAAATAATGCCGGTTTTTAAGATAGCGGTGAAACCGCACAAAAAAATCAAATCAGTCAAAAAAGCGCCGGTCCCAGAAACGACCGCCAAAAAAGTTGTTGTTAAAAAGAGCGTAGCGAAGAAGGCTGTTACCAAAAAAAACGCAGTGAAAAGTGTAACTAAAAATATGACGAAGAAGGACCCGGCGAAAGAAAATGTTTCTCATTCAAGTAAAAAGAAAAAATAATATAAATATCGTTGCGGTATATTTAGAACTCAAAGATTATGTGGTTTCAAAAGATCGTTCAGATATTCAGAATTAAAGACCTAAGACGTAAGGTTATCTTTGTGTTGGCGGCTTTCGTGGTATTTCGAATTCTTGCGAATATTCCGATTCCTGGAATGGACGCATCGAAGATGAAAGATTTTTTTGAGAGTTTTCAATTTTTTGGATTGTTAAACGTTTTTACCGGAGGCGCTTTAGACAAGCTGTCGGTGGCCATGCTCGGTTTGGGGCCATATATTACGGCAACGATTATTTTACAGCTGTTAACAATGATTTTTCCGCAATTAGAAAAGATGTACAAAGAAGAAGGCGAGGCGGGAAGACAGAGGTTTAATCAATATGGCCGCATTCTCGCTGTTCCCTTGGCGATGCTTCAGGGATACAGCATGATTGTGTTGTTTACTCGCCAAGGGGTTATCGACCAATTGTCGCCCTTGGCAATGCTTACCTCGATAATTACAATTACCACAGGAACGATAATTTTAATGTGGCTGGGAGAGTTAATCACTGAAAAGGGGATTGGTAATGGCGTATCGCTTTTGATTTTTGCCGGGATTGTTGCCGATGTCCCAAACAACATCCGTCAACTGGTTGCGACCTGGGATCCGTCAAAAGTTCCTGGCTATATCTTATTCTTTTTAATGTCAATTTTCGTGATTAGTGGTGTTATTTTAATAAACGAAGCCCGACGCAATATCCCTGTTTCATACGCTAAAAGGGTGCGTGGATCAAAAATGTATGGTGGCGTTTCCACTTATTTGCCTTTAAATATCAATCCGGCAGGAGTGATCCCAATTATATTTGCCTTGTCGCTTCTGATTTTTCCGGGGATGATCGCTAACTTTTTATCGGGATCCGGAGGTATTGTTGGTCTAGTCAGCCAAAAGATAGCGGCTTTTGTCCAGAATCCCTGGTCATACGGGATTATGTATTTTATCTTGGTGTGCGTTTTTACCTATTTTTATACGGCCGTAACATTCGATCCGAAAGCAATTTCCACTAATCTTCAAAAAATGGGGGGATTTATACCAGGAATACGTCCCGGCGCTTCTACGGCGAGTTTTCTCTACTATATATTAAATCGAATTCTATTCATTGGCGCTCTCTCTCTGGGAGTTATCGCTGTGATGCCATCGATTATTGGCGGAATAACCGGAGTTATGGCTTTTCAGTTTCTAGTTGGCGGTACGTCGCTTTTAATCGTGGTAAGCGTTGTTCTCGAAACGACTCGTCAAATTAATGCCCAACTGGAAATGCGTGATTACGAACAATTTTAAAATCGACCAATATGAAAGAATCTCTTAACAATACTACGGGAAAACCGTTGAATTTTGTGTTAATCGGTCGTTCGGGATGTGGGAAAGGAACGCAAGCGAAACTACTCACAGATTTTTTTAAAAATATGCGGATTATTTCCAGCGGTGGTCTACTTCGTAAACTGGCAAAGAAAAAAACCGCCGTTGGCAAAAAAATAAAGAAAATCCTCGTATCAGGAGGACTTCCAAGCAATGACATCGCCGTTACTTTATGGATGTATGAAATGTGCCAGCGCCTTGAGGATAATGAAGGACTGATTGCCGATGGCTTTCCCCGCCGCTTGAAAGAAGCGATATCCCTTGCCCGCTTTTTAGAATTCCTGGGCCGAGTCGAAAACACCTATTGTGTTTTACTGGATATATCCAAAGAGGAAGCATTTGGCCGACTTTCTAAAAGAAGGGTCTGTAAAAAATGCGGGAAATTAATACCTTGGATTGGAAAATTTAGAGAATTAGAACATTGCGACAGTTGCGGTGGAGATCTTCTGACCCGACCGGACGATGAACCAAAGGCGATAAAAAGCAGGCTGGCATATTACGAGAGATGGGTTGTGCCGGCGATCCGTTACTTTGAAAAGAAAAAGATGCTAATTAGGGTCAATGGCGACCAGCCGATTGATAAGGTATTTAGCGATATCATCGGCGCCGTAAGCTCGAGAGTCAAATAACTGATTATGGGAATAACGATAAAAACTGCGGAAGAAATTGAGATTATGGCCCGTGGCGGAAAGGCGCTGGCGGCGATTCTTGACGAGGTGACAGGGATGGTCAGGCCCGGCATAAAAACAATCACTCTTGACGAGCTTGCCGAAAAACTGATTCTCGATGCCGGTTTCACCCCTTCTTTTAAAAATTATCGGGAAGATTTGAAAGATAAGCCATATCCGGCAACTCTGTGCGTTTCTATTAACGATGAAATCGTCCATGGGATTCCCGCCGATATTTTAATAAAAGAGGGAGACGTTGTTTCTTTGGATCTTGGTTTGTATTGTAGCGGTTACCATCTGGATATAGCGAAAACAGTTTGCGCCGGGATGGTAGAAAAACGCGAAGAGATGCTGGTTAAGGCCGCATACCGCGCTTTGACCTTGGCGATTCAAGAAATAAAACCGGGAAAACATTTCGGCGATATCGGTTATGCGATCAAAAAATGCGGCGAGAGATCCGGATTTGCGGTTGTCAAAGAATTGTGCGGCCACGGCATCGGCCGCGAGCTTCACGAAGAACCGCAGGTTCTGAACTACGGACGGAGGTATTCGGGAGAGGAAATAAAAGAGGGGATGGTGTTCTGTATCGAACCGATGCTGACAACCGGCCGATCGCAAATTAAGCGCGATAAAAACGGGTTTGCCTTTAAAACCGCCGACGGATCAACCGCGGCCCATTTCGAGCATACAATTGCCGTCACAAAAAACGGATACCGGATCTTAACGGTTTAATAAGCCGGCGGACGAAGAAGCCGGTTTTTAAGTTTACCTTAAGTATGATAAAGTATCTTTGATTACTTCAATGCCGTTATCTTAAAAAATAATATGCATCTTTCAATTAACCGTAAATTATTTTTAGTCGTAATTATCGCTGTCATCGCGATAGGACAAGTTCCGTTAGCCGTGGTTGCAGAAGAAGCATTACAGTATACCTGTCCCCTAAACAGCTCCGATATTACTGGCGTTATGCAGTGGGATGATGGTTGGCCTATGAGTCAGTATTCTGGCAGATGTACCCATTGTAGTGGAAATTGGGAAGATGTGGATATTTTAGGGTACTACGGCAGCGCGGTGGTTGCTCCGGAAGACAGTGTAGTAGTTGGCATCTATGGAGGGGATCAGATGGTGCCCAATGGGCGTATAATCGTACTCAGAAGCGTCAGAACGGACATAGGTGGAAATTATTCCTTCTATCATTTTCACCATATCGCAAACTCCAATGTTTCTTTAGGAGATTCTGTTGGAAGGGGAGAGATAATCGGATATTTGGTTTCACATTCTGACGCAGATGCTACTCACGCCGATTGTCATCAAGAAATAGCCTCGGGGCAGGAATTCACCACATTTGCCGCAGGTAACGGATGCGTTAAGGTACACACACATGTTTGGATATTTAAAAGTCTTAATAGCAATAACCCTGATCCCGATCCTTCCACGGTTACTCAAGTTACAAAGCGGTTTCTATCGCAGTACTGCGACCTGCAAGAAGCTACTCCAAGAATATCTTTGT
>JAZDOL010000070.1:0-8630 GCA_043798775.1 bacterium
CATCAGAAATCGGGAACATATTTTCGGATAACGCCCGCGACTTGGGGGTTTATTTTGAATTTTCAACCAACGAAAGAGCGGCAATGGAGGCGGCGATCGGCGCCAGTTTTTCCGGCTTGAAGTGTCTTGTGGCGATGAAAAGCTTTGGAATGAATATTTGTTCCGATCCTCTATTCCCATTTTTATATACCGGTTGTCGCGGGCCGGTGGTTATTGCCGTTGGCGACGATCCGGGATGCTGGAGCTCGGCGGAATCGGAAGAAAATAGCCGTGGCTATTCCGGTTTTATGCATCTGCCAACAATCGAACCGGCCGATCCGGAAGAAATGAAAGAGTTCATTAAAATTGCCTTTACTGTCTCTGAAAAATATAAATTGCCAGTAATGGTTCGATTCACAACAAGGGTTGCTCATCAAAAAATGATTGTTAAGTTGGGAGAAATAAGCAAGGAAGAAACGGTAAAAGTAGGATTTATAAAAGACCCTGATCGGTATGTAACGATGCCACCCAGGGTATTAGAGATGAAAAAAGAATTGTTTATAAAGATCGAGAAGATAAGGCAATGGGCAGAAACAAGTAAAATTAATGCCGTAAAAAAGCAATTTAATGGCAAGAAAAACAAAATGTATCGAGGGGTGGGAATTATTACAAGTGGAATCGGTTACCTTTATACAATAGAGGCGTTAAAAGATTTGCATATCGATATTGATGTCTTGAAATTAGGATCATTCTACCCGCTTCCAGAAAATAAAATAAAATCTTTTATTAAGGGGAGAAAGAAATTACTGGTTGTTGAGGAGTTAGATCCGTATGTCGAAAAAGAGGTTGAGCGGTTGGCAAAAAATATAAATCCGCGGCTCCAGATATTCGGGAAAAATGTTCTTTCAGAAATCGGCGAAATGAAACCGGAGATGGTTACTAACGCAATCAATCGCCTTATCGGGAAGGTTTACCATCTTTCGATTGTTGAAGACAGTAAGTTAAAAATAAAACGTTATCCTGATTTTTGCCCGGGGTGTTTTTATCGGTTAGTATTTAATGCTGTTAAAAAGGTAGCCCCCAAAGATGTAGTTTATGGCGGCGATATTGGGTGTTATATGATCGGCAGTTTGCCAACTTATGGTCTGGCCGACTATTTGTCGGCGATGGGATCATCGATCGGTATCGCCCATGGAATTAGAAAGGCCGCCAATACTTCATTTTCACAAGCCAGTGAAAGTAAAAGAAGATTGATTTCGTTCATCGGCGATTCTACTTTCTTCCATAGCGGGATACCGTCTTTAATTAACACCGTATTCAATAAATCAAATCCGTTAATCATAATTTTGGACAATCAGACAACAGGGATGACCGGCCATCAAACCAATCCGGGATTGGGAAGAACCGGCAGCGGCGAAGAAACGACGGTAATTGATATTGAATCAATTGTTAAGGCCTGCGGAGTAAAAAACGTGAGGGTTGTTGACCCGATTAATATGCGTGACCTTGAAACAACGATAAAAGATTTCTTAGGGAAAGAAGATGTTTCGGTGATTATCGCCAAAAGGGTATGTTGGTTATTATCAAAAAGCAAAAAAGCATGATTAAACATCCAAAGAATCCGACAAACTTCGGTCTAGTCATCAGTGGCGTTGGCGGACAAGGGTTAATAACCTTGTTAAAAATTCTTGGCGAAGCGGCGATGGTCGAAGGATACGAAGTCAGAACATCGGAACTTCACGGTCTTTCACAAAGAGGCGGCAGTGTCGAAGTTCACATCCGATTCGGCAAATCAATATATTCACCGTTAATTGAGGCAGGGGGCGCCGATTTGGTGATTGCCCTTGAAGCGCAAGAGGCCTATTCGGCGAGCCGTTATTCGGCAAAAAATAAAACCGTATATCTAATAAACAACTTTTTACAACCGATTGTCGGCGGATTTTCTTACCGGATAGAGGAGATATTAAAATCGATTAAAGAAATTTCCAAAAAAATAATAATTGTTTCCGCCACCGATACTTGTCGCAAAGAGTTTGGAACAGATGTTGTCAGTGGAATCTATCTTTTAGGTTGCGCGGTTAAAAATAATCTAATTCCCTTGAAAAAAACAACGATTTTGAAAGCGATTAATGATGTTGTTCCGAAAGAATATCGAGAGCTCAATATTAATGCGTTTACGCTTTCCGATAAACGCGAAGAAAAATAATACAATGGCTAAGTTAAAGAATGTTGTTTGTTTGGGTGGCGGAAACGCGATGCCGAAAGCGGTTTTAACCGGCCTGAAGAAATATCCAATCAGATTATCGGTTATTTGTGCGATGCTTGATTCTGGCGGGTCTGCCGGCCGGTTGCGCGAGGACTATAAAATCGTTTCTCCGGGCGATATTAGGCGAGCGTTATTGGCCCTAGCCGATACCTCGCCAATTTTGGAAAATTTGTTTAATTATCGATTCGAAGTGGGTGAATTGAGGGGGCATAATTTCGCCAACTTATTTATTACTGCTCTCGAATTAGTTACCAACGATTATGAAAGAACGATTAATGAGGTCCGAAGGATACTAAAAGTAAAACACGAGGTACTGCCCTCTACTCTCCAAAGAGCCAACCTATACGCTGTTTTACAGAATGGAAAAACAATTATCGGAGAAACAAATATTGATATCCCCAAGCACGACGGGAATATAAAAATTGAAAGTGTTTACTTGAAGCCGGAGGCGAATATTTTTCCCAGATCCGCCGAGGCGATAAAAAAAGCTGATCTTATCGTTATTGGGCCGGGAGATCTTTATTCTTCAATGGCGCAGGTATTATTAACTAAAGGGATGAAAGAAGCGATAAAAGCCAGCAAGGGGAAAAAGGCGATGATCTGTAATCTAATGACTAAGCATGGCGAGACAGACAATTTCACCGTTCTTGACTTCTCTCAAGAAACAGAAAAATATCTTGGCTCGGCGTTGGACTATGTAATCTATAATCGCGCCAAGCCATCAGAGAGGCGATTGAAAAATTTTAAAGACGGCCACAAGGAATTAATAGAAATGGTTAGGGTGGATAAAAAGTTGCCGAAAGACAGGTTTATTGGTAAGGATTTATTGATTAAGGATGATCCAGTAGAGCACGACCCGTTAAAGGTGGCGAAAGCGTTAATGGATTTGCTTTAACGATATATGGCAAAAAATGCATCGTTTCAGGCGGTGATTATTGCGGCGGGAGAATCGTCGCGTTTTTGGCCGTTAAACGAAGGGCATAAATCGTTATTACCGGTTATGGGAAAACCGCTTATCTGTTGGACAATTGCCGGATTGGTTAAGGCGGGAGTTAAGGATATAATTATTGTTGTCGGTCCAAATTCGGCGATAGAAAAAGAAATCGGTGGCGGGAAAAATATGTCGGCCAATGTCTCGTATGTTGTCCAGCCCAAACCGATCGGTACAGGAAACGCGATTTTCCAAGCAAAAAATAAAATTAACCGGTCATTTATTGTTCTTCATCCTTATAAATACTATATCGAAGATATTGCGAGTAAGATAATTAAGGACAAAAAATTGGGAAGGAAAACAGTTCTAGTCGGCAGTCCAACAAACCGACCACAGGACTTTGGCATTCTCCGTTTTGACAAAGGCGGGATAGTGGGAATCATTGAGAATCCTGCTATTGGCAAAGAACCTTCGGGATATCGCAGTGTCGGGATATATGGTTTTGAGCCGGAATTTTTCTCGTTTTACGTAAAAACCGATCAAGTAAAAGAGGATAATTTGATCGACACGATTAACTTGTTAATCAAAAATGACCCAGCGGGATTCATCAAGCTAAACGAAGAACCCTTGACTCTAAAATATCCATGGAATGTTTTTCCGATTTTTAAGGGAATGATCGAAATGATGTCTAAAAGAATTATCAGTAGGGTAACCGACGAAAGAAATCAAATCACGGGCAAGGTGATTATTGGAAAAAACGTGAAAATTGGTATGAACACGGTTATTGAAGGTCCTTGCTATATCGGCAACAATGTGACTATCGGAGCAAATAATATTATGCGCGGGCCATTCGACTTGGAAGATGGGGTAATCACCGGCGCGTTTACAGAAATTAAGAATTGCTTTATCGGCCATGATACTCATATCCATAGCGGATACTTTGGCGATTCGATAATTGGCGAAAATTGCCGAGTCGGCGCCGGATTCACCTCGGCTAATCGCCGGATCGGTCGGGATAATATTTTTTCCTCTGTTAAGGGGGAGATAGTAGATACCAAACTTACGTCATTCGGTTGTATTATCGGCAGCGGTAGCCGATTGGGGGTCAATGTTTCAACAATGCCCGGAGTATTTATCGGTCGCAATGCGATTATTGGCCCCGGGACAATTGTTAAAGAAAATGTGGAAAATAATACTACGTATTACAGTGAATTTAAAACAATAAAAAAGAAAAACAATGCCTAAAAATGAAGCTTCCCGATATTATAGCCAAAGTATTTTCCCCCATACTTCGTCGGGAGCAAAATCCCTCCGAAGCGGAAAATTTATTTCGCACTTATCCACGAGTACACATTCACGATTTTCTGCGAAGGGGGATAAATGTTGTTGTAATGGTGGTTTGTATTTAGGAGTTGATGGGGGAGCGACGAAAACGGTGGCGATGATAAGCGACTGTTCCGGTCGGGTGCTGGCGACGGCAAAAGCCGGTCCATCAAACCCTGATAATGTTGGCTTGGAAATTTCTATAAAAAACACTGTCGAAGCGATTAGTAAGGCGTTAGATTTACTGCCAAATAAACAGAAGATATCGTCTACCTTTATTGGGTGGGCGGCAGTTGAAGAAAGCTTTCGTGATAAGAAAGAGGAAATCAAAAAAGGGATTCTTAAATATTCGGGTACTCGTTTGATCAAAGACGGTCGGATAATAGTTGGTAGCGATCAGATTGTTGCTTTTAGGTCGGGTAGTACCGAAAAAAATGGCGTAATTCTAATTGCCGGTACGGGATGTGTTAGCCATGGTTGGAATAACGGTAAAGAGTATAAAACAAGCGGTTGGGGGTGGCTTGAAGATCAGGGGTCGGGATTTTGGGTTGGTCAGGAGGTTTACAGGCGTGTTTATGAGGACATGGATAAACGGGGTAGAAAAACAAATCTAACAAAAGCGTTATTTGAAGCAACCAATACCAAGTGCGCCGAGGATTTAATGGCTTATGTTTACACGGGTAGCCCGATGACGACCGTTCCTTCATTTTCTTTAATTTGCGACCAGGTTGCCCGGAAGGGCGATAAAGTGGCGATAGAAATCTTGAAAACGGCAGGAAAAAACCTGATAGTATCAACTTTAAATGTCGTTAGGAAGCTGAAATTTCGTAACGAATTTCCGATTGTTTTAGTTGGAAGTTTATTCAAGTCAGACATCGTTTTAAATACGGTTACTGTTGGGTTGAAAAAATTTGGCTGTGGAGCAAAAATTATAGTCCCTGAATGTGAACCGGTGGTCGGCGCTTTAAGGTTGGCGATGGAAGGTTATACTTGCGACGCTCGATAGGTAAAGCTCGCTCTCTAAACAGGTTTATTCTAATCAAGTTTATTCCTAAAGTTCTCACAAACCTGTTTATCGAGCGACACGCAGTCGGCGCTATTTTAAGGGAAGTGAAAACCGCCGCTGCTGTTTCTCGCCGAACACCAAGAGTATCTCTAATCGATAGCTTATCCCGTGTTCGGCTCCGAAGCGTCGCTCTCTAAACAGGTTTATTCTAATCAAGTTTATTCCTAAAGTTCTCACAAACCTGTTTATCGAGCGACACGCAGTCGGCGCTATTTTAAGGGAAGTGAAAACCGCCGCTGCTGTTTCTCGCCGAATATTATGAATGTAATAAAAGTAACAGACAAAAATGTCATCAGCGAGGCGGTAGCCGTCCTCAAAAAGGGCGGTGTTATTATTTTCCCGACCGAAACATGTTATGGAATTGGCGCCGACGCTACTAACCCCGATGCCGTAGAGAAGGTAATTCAATTCAAGGGCAGTAATCGCCATAAACCAATTTCGGTAATGGTTTTTGATAAAACAACGGCTAAAAAATATGTTGAGATAAACAGGTCCGCCGATAATTTATATCGCCAATTTCTTCCCGGTCCAGTAACGGTAGTTTCAAAAAGCCGTGGCAAGATATGTCCGAAACTGGAATCAGAAAGAAAAACGCTCGGTATCCGTATTCCCGACTACTCATCAACTTTATCAATTTGTCGTTCGTTCAAAAAACCAGTCACTGCCACTTCGGCTAATCAAACCGGTAAAAAAAGTCCGTATTCTCTTTCCGATGTTATTAAATATACCAGTCCAAAACGATTAAAGTTAGTTGATCTTTTTATCGATGCCGGTCGATTACCAGACCACTTGCCATCAACTGTTGTTGATACAACGGTTAATGAAATTAAGGTCTTACGACAAGGGGAAATAATAATTAAAGGAAAGAACGCGAAAACATTTATATCGCGCTCCGAAGAAGAAACAAGGGCCATTGCCGAAAAGATACTAAAAGAATATTACGGCAAACTACCTAAAAAACCAATTATTTTTGCTCTCCAGGGAGAATTGGGCGCGGGGAAAACGCAATTCAGCAGGGGAATTGCCGAGGCGTTGAATATTAAATCCAATATTAATTCGCCAACTTTTACGATAATCAAAGAATACCCATACGAGCTTAAAAATGAAGCTCCCCGACCTGATAGCTCGCCTCGCTGGAGCTTTGACGAAGCGGGTCCGGGTATCTTCTCCCGCGTTTCGTCGGGAGCAAAATCCCGCCGAAGCGGAAAATTTACTTCGCGTTCATCCGCGAAGGGGGACAAGGGGATATTTTTTCACATTGATACTTGGCGTTTGGAAGATGGAAATGAGTTAATGGATTTAGGATTAAGAGAAATGATAAGGCCGGGTAATATTTTAGCAATCGAATGGCAACAGAAGGTAAGAAACATTCTGAATAATTTTGAAACAAAAAAAACCGCCCAGGTTGTCTGGGTGGTTATCGATGTTGTATCGGAAACAAAACGAAAAATTAGTTATTTCGATTAATTAGTGTTTCTGATTAGTTCGGCGATTTCCGCCATTCTCTCCTTTGCGATTTCTTTGTATAAGTGAAAGTTTAATCCATCGTCGCCGTGACCATCTTCATTGAAGCGGGGAATAATTCTAATGTGGGCATGAGGAACGGCAAATCCTAAAGTTACATAGCATATCGCCGTTGGCAAAAGAGCTTTTTTTGTTTTCAGACCAACTTTCTTTGCCGCTTCAAAATATTCGCCAAAATTTGGCACATCATCCACCCAGCGGTAATGGATCTTGGGAATTATTAGCGATTGCCCAGGATTGACCGGTTTAATATCAAGAAAT
The DNA here is from genome assembly GCA_043798775.1 of bacterium. Classification (GTDB taxonomy): domain Bacteria; phylum Patescibacteriota; class Minisyncoccia; order Minisyncoccales; family GWA2-46-15; genus CAZUEG01. The sequence goes on from JAZDOL010000070.1 coordinate 7,351, forward strand.
CCTAAAAAATCCTGATCTTCATAGATTTTATAGCAAGGTATTTTCCCCTTAACGATTTTACAAAAGATGCAATCTTCCATAGGATAGATTGATTAGTGATTTATCGCGAATAATTCAAAAGTTCTTATTAGTTAATGGTTAATTATAGCATTGATGTAAAACACGAAGCAACAATTTTCAATTTACAGTTCTCAGTTCTCAATTAATCAAGCTAATTATTTTACTCATTATTTGAAAACTGATTCACTGAAAACTCACTGGAAATTGAAAAATGAAAAATAAGAACTAACAGTTGATGCTTATCCTCAACCAGAACAACCAAAATGAAAAGTAATTATTATATCCTCGCCATTGATACTTCTTGTGATGAAACGGCGGCCGCGGTTACGAGAAACGACTGGGTGCTTTCCAATATCATTTCTTCGCAGGTTGAATTTCATAAGCAATATGGCGGGGTGGTGCCGTTTTTAGCAAAAAGAAAACATCAGGAAATGATCGATTCGGTGGTTAAAGAGGCGTTGTTTCGCGCCGGCGTAAAAATGGAGAAAATTGACGCCATTGCCGTAACGATCGGTCCCGGTTTAGCGCCGGCCTTAGAGGTAGGAGTTAATTACGCCAAGCAGTTGGCAATAGATAACAAAAAGCCACTTATTGCCGTTAATCATATGGAAGGGCATTTATTATCGTCTTTTGCCAAGAATAGTAATGGTATCGGGCCGTTTTCCAAAACAAAATCGCTATTTCCCATTTTAGGATTATTAGTTTCCGGCGGTCATACGCAGTTGGTTTTAATGGATAGCTTGGGTAAATACCGATTACTGGGGGAAACGCTGGATGATGCCGCCGGAGAAGCATTTGATAAGGTGGCGAAAATGCTTGAATTAGGATACCCGGGCGGAGCGATAATTTCCGAGTTGGCAAAGAAAGGGTTCCCTAAATATAAATTGCCGATCCCAATGATTCGCAATCACGATTTGAACTTTAGTTTTTCGGGGCTAAAAACCGCTTGTCTGTATAAACTAAGGGACTTAAAAGAACCGCGTGATAAACAATTTTTTCAGGACTTTTCCGCTTCTTTTGAGCAAGCGGTGATAGTTGCTTTATCAATAAAATTTAAAAAGGCGATTGAGCGCTATCAGCCAAAGCAAATTGTTTTAGGCGGGGGAGTGATTAATAATCTTCATTTACGGCAGGCGATGCGAAAGATTGCAAGAAGTAACAAGATTCCGTTATTTGTTCCTTACAATAAAAAACTGTTCTCCGACAACGCGGCAATGATC
>JAZDOL010000006.1:0-26311 GCA_043798775.1 bacterium
CTCCCTCCAAGAAGAGAGGACGGTCGGCAACGATTATGTGGTGAGATATAAGAACAAATACTACCAACTGAACGAAACCCAGCCGACAACCGTTTACAAAGGAAGCAAGGTGACAATCGAGACCAGATTAACGGGGGAAGAGAAAATAAGACACAGAAATCATTACCTTAATTTCATTGTTCTTCCTGAAAGACCAAGAAAAGAAATAGAGTTAATGCTTCCGGCGTTAACAAGAAAGAAGTCAGGTTGGAGGCCGCCGGATGACCATCCGTGGAAGACCGCCTCCTTTAGAAAGAGAGAAGCGATAATTAACGCAAAATAGGACATTTCTAAATTGCTCGTTACTAGGACATTTCTAAATTGCCTTTACAATTACTCGATTCCCCTTGACAGGGGGGGTCAAATAATGATAGGATATAAGCATCAAACCCCTTTAGAGGGTTTTTTAAATAGAGCTCGAATTTATCGTTTATCCTCACGGATAATGAGTAAAGATCGCAAGCGTCCTGGATTTTCAGGAATGAATACTCTCTTGATAATGGTGACTACGGCGGTAGCCATTGTTTGCGTTGTACCGCTTACAATATCTCCTTCACTTGCTGATAGTATTTTTGCTATTGAGAATCCATCGGATAATAACGACAAATCCCTTTCTTCTATCAAAAATAGCGCTGATTTAAACGGCAAATTGATAATTATGGAGGATAATAGTTTATTAACAACGGCTAATTTCGTTAAGGTGGACACGGAACCGATAGAAAGATTTAATGTTGTTGTTACTGGTTACTCTAGCACGATCGAGGAAACCGACGATACTCCGTTTATCACTGCCGCCAATACGGCAGTCAGGCAAGGAATTGTTGCCGCAAACTTCCTTTCTTTTGGAACAAAAATCAGAATCCCCGAAGTGTACGGCGATATGGTTTTTGTAGTCGAAGATCGGATGAATGTTCGCAATCGACGGAATGTTGATATTTGGTTTCCTAGCCACCCGGAAGCAAAGGAATTCGGCGTAAAGAGAACATATATCGAGGTTCTTAAAAATTAATAACTTTGAACAAAAAAAAACGCCACGAGTGATCGTGGCGTTTTTAAATAGTAAGCGATAAGAAATCCCGGTGTAAATAATGAGATGTTCTGAGTTTACGCGATATTTCTTTAAACGAAACATTGCTCCGCTCGCGCGCTTAACAGAAATTTTTCCTTTATTTATTTGATTTTGCGCGTATCGATTTTTTCCTCCAAAATTTTGGTTTATCAAAAAAAATGATTTGACACGGTGAATTCATAAACTTTTTAAATCAATTTTCTACGATAAAAGAATTTTCTTGTTTCCTCAACAAGAATAATGGAAGCCGCGATTGTAATAACGATGAGCCATTCCGAAAACTCAAGCGATGTAGTATGTAAGAATTTCTGCATAAATGGGTTATAAACTGCGAACAATTGAAGAAAGATAACAACCATTGTCGCGCCAACCAAAAACTTATTAGAAAACGGGTTCATTCGAAAAATAGATCTGTTTTCGGATCTGCAATTCCAAGCATTAAACCATTGAAATGCTGCAAGCGTCGTGAGTGAAATTGTCCATGCTTTAGTAATGTCGGTTTCAAAATGACCCCTGAAAAGATAGAGTGTTCCAATGGCCATCGGTAATGCCATCAAGAACATTCTTTGCGCCATAAGTCCGTCTACTATCCACTTTTTAGGCCGCTCGAATTTTCCTTGCATAAGCCCTTTTTCTTTTGGCTCCATAGCAAGAGCCATATCAAGGAAGCCGTCGGTCACGAAATTAAGCCAGATGATTTGGGTGGCGAGAAGGGGTAATGGGTAGCCTAAAACAAGCGCGCCAACGATAACAAACACCTCGCCCACGCTCGTGGAAAAAAGATAAAGAATAACTTTTTTAATTGTTTTATAAATCCCTCTACCCTCTTCGGCAGCGGAAACAATACTTGCAAAGTTGTCGTCGAGAAGCACGATGTCCGAAGCTTCCTTTGCCACCTCGGTTCCAATCTTCCCCATTGCCACACCGAGATCGGCAGCTACGAGAGACGACGCATCATTCACGCCGTCTCCAGTCATTGCTACAACTTCTCCTCGCTTGCGATAAGCTTGAATGATTCGGAGTTTATGATCTGGCGTAACCCGAGCGAAAACGCTTGCGCGGGCGAGTTTTTCCGCCAACTCATCGTCTGACATTCTGTCGATTTCTTCTCCAGTAAGAACATTGTCGCCTTTGCGCCAAATGTCCGCCTCCTTAGCAATTGCCTGCGCCGTGAGACGATGATCGCCCGTAATCATTACCACGCGCATATCCGCCATTCTTACCCTTTGCACCGCTTCTTTAACTTCTGGGCGAAGCGGGTCGTTCATACCAAAAAAACCAACAAAGGTGAGTGGTGGCATTGCGTTTCCGTCAACGCTCCGTTCAGTGTCTTGATTTATGGCATAGGCAACTACTCTAAACCCACCTTGCGCAAACCCATAAAATAATGTCTCGAGCTCTTCTTTCTTCTCTTTATTAAGAGTTTCTATCCCATCTTTGCGCCAGATATTTCTACAAAGCTCAAGTACTTTCTCCGGCGCCCCAACGACAGTAAGAAAGTTTTTGCCGTCCACTACTCGAATTGTGGCATAATATTTATTTTGATAATCAAACGGCAATTCAAAGATTTTTGGTGTTTCCCGGTCCAGTATATCGTGGCGAAATCCAATCTTTTCGGAGAACACCAACATCGCCGCCCCAGTAGGGTCGCCGGCAATCTTCCATGTATTGGTTTCTTCTAAAAAAGATATTCGCGCATTGGAACAGAATGTCGCGATTCTTCCACTAAAAAGTAACTCGGGATGGTTTAAGGGATCAATAGTTTTACCGTCAAAAATTGCTTCTCCTTTTGACTCGTATCCACTCCCGATGATATCAAAAATTTTGCCGTCCACATACACACGTTGAACGACCATCTCGTTTTTGGTGAGCGTTCCAGTTTTATCCACAGCGATAATTTTTGTTTGTCCCAACGCCTCCACCGCTTGCAATCGCTTTACTAGTACATTACGCTTTGACATTTTCCAAACGCCAGTTGCCAAAACTAAAGTCATTACAACTGGAAGCCCTTCGGGAATAATAGAGACCGACAGCGCCACCGCTGTGGTAAACATTTCCTTGAGAGGTTTACCGGAAAAAACACCGAGAGCAATTAGTAGGACGCTAATAACGACCACCGTAACGATAATAACGCGAGAGAGATAACGAATATTGGTCTTTAGAGGAATCTCGGTATCAATAGCGGAGATCTTTTGCGCAATTTTCCCGATTTCTGTTGTGAGCCCGGTAGCCACAACAACAGCGATGCCGTTTCCACTTAAAATGTGCGTACCCTGAAAGACCATATTTTTTTGGTCCGCCACTCCAAGATTGTCGGCTGTTAATACTATATTTGTTTTAGCTACTGGTCCTGATTCTCCCGTAAAACTTGCCTCATCAACTTTTAGAGTATTGGAAAAAATAATCCGCGCGTCAGCTGGTACTTTTTCTCCCTCTTGCAGTACAACAATATCCCCGGGCATTACCTCGATGTCTGGGATAATGAATTCTTTTCCGTCACGTAATATAGTTGCCGAAGTTTCGGCGAACCTTTTTAAAGCAAGAAGTGTGTTTTGCGCTTTGCCCTCCTGAATTGTCCCCACAATCGCATTGAAAAGAAGTACCGCAAAAATGACTGAAGCGTCAATAACTTCTCCCATCGCGAAAACAATACTCGCCGCGGCAAGGAGGATATAAATCAGCGGACTTTGAAATTGCCGCAAGAAAATAAGAAGTAGCCCGTCTACTTTCCTCTTGGGAAGTTTATTGAACCCATATTTTTGAAAACGCTCGATCGCCTCTTCTTTTGTTAAACCGCGTTCACGAGACTGAAGTATGTCAAGAACGTCAGGGATTGTTTTTGCGTGCCATGAAATTTGTTGCGTTATTGGCATAGTTATATTTTATCGAATCGTTAACACCAACATCGATTCTCCTTAAATTGTCCGAAGTATTGTTTGACATTGCTTCCGCAAATACATCCGTCGGCAACAATAAAACCTAAAGTATAAGCCGTATTCCTATTCCAACTATTAAAAAAGTTTGTATTTATCGGCAACCCTCTATAAATAATTATGTGCCGCGGGTGGGACTCGAACCCACATGGCCTTTCGACCGCAACATTTTAAGTGTTGTGCGTAAACCGTTTCGCCACCGCGGCAAAATATTAACAATTCATTACCCCTCAATCCACTTACTCCTTAACTCCTCAACTCATCTACTCATTATTGAGGCCGGGGCGGGACTCGAACCCGCGTAAAACGGTTTTGCAGACCGTCCCCTAGCCACTCGGGCACCCGGCCGTTATTAACTATCTAACGGATGTTCTCTTTTAATTTGCGCCAATAGTTCGTCTATCCTGCCGGCCTCAACGGTTTGTTTTTCAGCAATGAATATCAGTTTAGGCACCGGGCGCATTTTTACTCGTTTATTGAATAGCTGCTGAAAATGATAGACCCGTTTCTGAAGAATCCCAAGGATTTCTTCTGTTCTGTCTTCGGGAAAAACACTAATAAACACTTTTGCCTGTATTAAGTTTGCAGAAGTGTCCACGCGAGTTAACGTTACTAGTGTGCCCTTGGAAAAATCGGCTTCTCTTTCTAACGCAAAGCTAATTTCTTTTTTAATGAGTTGGTTTATTCTCTCCGCTCTTTGAACCACAAAAGGTAATAATCTTAGTTGATAATATCCGTTATCAAATTTCTGGCCGTCGTCGCTCCTCGGTATAGAAAGACAAGATGTCCCCTTCCATTACCCGTGTATCACTTTCAAAAAGAAGTCCACACTCGTTACCCTTACTAACCTTCTCGACGTTCTTTTTACTTTGTTGCAAACTGATAACCTTTCCTCTGCCGATTGCCTCGTCGCCTCTTATAATATCAACACTGGCAATCCGTTTCACCTCGCCGTCGATAACTTTACCGCCAAGGATTTGTCTGTTTTTATCGTTTAAAAATACTGCCAGTATTTTAATTTTCCCTTGCCCTAGCCGTACCGTTTCCATATCAATCGACCTCTCCATAAGTTTTCTAACATATTCCACCATTTCATAAACCGTATTATGACGGGCGATTCTCACTTTCTCTCTTTCGATTAAGTTCTTGGCAATCGGGCTAACTTTGACGCGGAAAGCGATGATTGTTGCCTCATTGTCTCTTGCAGTCGTTACGTCGGATTCGGTGATATCGCCAACTTCTATTCTTAATATTTTAAGCGATATCTTGCCCTGGGGTAAATTTCCAAGAATCTCTTGAATCGCCTCTAGTGACCCAAGAAAATCGGCCTTAACAATCAGGGGCACAGGTTGCTGATCAGTATCCTCTTCTTTTTCGTTATTGATGCTTATTTCTCTGGCCTGAATATTAGCTCTTGCGGTATCGGTGTTCTCAAAAACGTTAAACTCTTCACCAACGCGTGGGACACCTTCAAGACCAAAAACAACCACTGGTGTTGATGGTCCAGCTTTTCCGATTGGCTTACCCTGGAAGTTTAAAATACTTTTTAGCCGACCAAAACTTGAGCTGGTGCCAATAACATCGCCAACACTTAAAGTACCATCGCGGATAATCAAGGTAGCCGATGGACCCCTCTGCGAATCCATTAGCGCCTCGATAACAACTCCTGTTGCTTTAGCCGATATGTTGCCGGATATATTCTTTACCTCCGCCAGGAGGATAATCATTTCTAAAAGTTCAGAAATGCCTTCCCCGGTAACCGCCGAAACCTTGACCGAGGGAATTGTTCCTCCCATCGATTCGGTAACCATATCTTCTTTCAATAATTCTCTTTTAATTTTCTCCGGATCGGCTCCAGGCTTGTCTATTTTATTAATAACAACGATCGTCTCAATTCCTGCTGTCTTAATGTGATCAATCGCTTCTTTGGTTTGCGGTTTTACCCCCTCGTCGGCGGCGACAACAAGCAAGGCAATATCGGCAACCCGAGCCGACCGCGAACGCATTGCCGAAAAGGCCTCGTGCCCCGGAGTATCGATAAAGGTAATTTTTTTATTATCCCCTTCCTGATTAGTTGAGTGGTATTCAATCTCGTAAGCGCCGACGTGTTGAGTAATTCCTCCCGACTCCTTGTCGGCGATATGACTCTGACGGATGTTATCCAATAAACTTGTTTTCCCGTGATCGATGTGACCTAAAACAACCACTACGGGCGGACGGCTCACAATGTTTTTTCCGTTTTCATTATCCATAACTATTTATTGTTTAAATTACCGGCGGATTCAATCGCCTCTTTCTCCTCCTCCGATAATTGATAACTTGATTGACCATCAATAATTGGTTTTCCGTAGATACGATTATTGTCACGACTATACAAGCTCGTAATAACGATACCGTTTTTATCTTCGTCTAATAAAGCAAGGGAAAAACTCTGGTCACCGCCAATTTCGGGAAACGGATTAAACCGAACAATGCCTACTTTTTGAATTGATAAGCGAGTTTTCTTCTTGAGAGCATCTATCTCGTTGGCCATTTTTATCAATTCCTTTTTATGGAGTTCTAATTCTTTCACGACATCTTCTATGTTCTCGATTGTTTTTTGCTGTTTGTTTAAAAACTTGAACATTCTCGTTATTGTAGTTATAAAAAATTCTAAATAATCTATTGGTTTTGTGTGAGTGTGAGTAAGTTGTAGTTGGGAAGCATCGCGTAATGGTTCGACAAGCTCACCAAACGCGACTAATTATGTTTGAATTTTCTTTGTGTATCAATAACTCCTTGCCCTAATTACAAACTACTAATTACTAAATACTGGCAAATTTAAACTTGTAGGATCGGAGGCTTAGCTTCTCGGAAAATGCCCCCGTGGTGGAAAAACAGCGAACGAAGTGACCGATAGAAACCTGTAGTCCTGAGCGAAGTCGAAGGGCGGAGGGGGTGAGATTCGAACTCACGATCCCGCAAACGCGGAACAACGGTTTTCGAAACCGTCCCGTTCAACCGCTCCGGCACCCCTCCAAAACGAGACGACGCTATAAATATTTGTGACCTGTAGAACACAAAACTCGCTCCTTGAAAGATAGCATTTTTCGCTTAATAAGTAAATTTTCCTATTATCGCCCTGCTGTCGTGCGCGGACAGTTAAATTTCACTTTCGTACAAGACGAGATAGTGGGATTTATTAAAGTCGTGATTTGAGTACTGGTACTATCAATACAATAATACTGCTTATTCGAACCCGACATTTCTTTTAGGATGATTACAGCGCAATAGCTTTGCGGTTTAGTACCGGCCGGTTTCCTGATTAATGGATATCCCCCCATTATTTTGTCTATTTCGTCGCACAGATCTTTTATCATACTACTAGAACCAGAACAGGATAGATCTTTATAGCTACCATTGTCTAAATACATCGTTTCTGCCTCATTGGCAATTCTTTCCATGGCATATATTGCACTTTTATCTGCCGCCGAAGCCGCCGTGGCTGTCGGATCAAGGTCTATAGCGCCTATTAACGTCTCAATAATCTCTTCTACCGGCTTACTATCTAATGGCGCTTCTATTGCAACCGCTTTATTATAATCTTTGAAAATAAAACTGTAATTTAGAGTATATTTACCACCATCATCTGGAAAATTTAAGATAATATCGAAAGTCATTTTTGTCGGTAAATTATCTTTTTTGCCAACCCAGAGATTTATCTTGTCGTATTCCATCATCCCCATTGCTTCGGTATACGCTGTTTTTTCTTCCGCGCTGATAACTTCTGCGCCCAATATTTCGATTGTCTTCATCGTCAAATCCGTAATCGTGTTCTTATCAAGCGGTATTTGATAATGATACGAATTGACTCCGTTAATTTTTTCGTCCTTCATTTTGACGATATTTTTTGCGGATTTAACGATCTCGTCGTTCCACATCTTTTCAATTTGTTTCTTTTGCTCGGGAGTCATCTTTTCCAGTAAACCTTGGGCATTAAATTGCTTTTCTAATTCCTCAAGGTTATATTTTTGGGCGATAGCGGCAATATCTACCATTATCCATTGGTCTTTTAGGTCGCCGACACCAAGGGTCTCCATCATCGGAAATTCGGAAATTTTAAAGTACATTATTTTCTTAATCATTCTCATTTCCATTCCGAACGAAACCATTATCCCCTCGATGCCACTAGTTGTGTCCATTTTCATTGAAAGATCGGGGTTCTTCTCGTCAGTCACGTTAATCGCTCCGTCCATCGTTATCTTTGCCGAACTGCTCGGTAATCCCACAGACCCTGTACCCTTCGGATTCATTTCTATACTGGCGTTTACCTCCCCTGAAAATGCCATCGTTTTAACTGACTCTATCTTGCCAGCCATCTTCTTCAAAACAATACCCGGGATTTGCGAGTAATAAGTATAGGCAAGAACACCAGCAGCAATGAGGAGAAATGCCAATACGGCAACAATTATTACCGTTCTTTCTCTTTTAGGCGCTGCATTAACGCCCTTAAACCAATCGTCGCTACTTTGTCCGGTAGATGAAAACGTATGACTATCTGAAGAAATACCCCGATCCTCGGATTGAGAATAGGCATCGCTAACCAACGGTTCTGGAGACGATGTTGGGGGCAATGGTGTAGAGTTGAATTCGGTCACGGCAAGTATTGCGTCTTCGATATCGGTTATCGGCCAACCAACCTTAATTAACGCGCTTTTTATATCGTCCATCGCCACTCTCTTTGATAATTCTCCTTTAATATACTCAATGAGTTGCTGGTTTACCATATAGTTTATTAAAGATTAAATACTTTTAGTAAGTTTAGCTCTTAATAAAATTATCGCAAGAGAAACAACTATAGTCCTGCTACGCTTCCTCCTTCGTCCTGAGCTTGCCGAAGGACTACGGAAGGACAAGAAAGTTTCGCAGGACACTACTTCTAACGAAATTACCAGATTTTGTAAACTATGTTATATGTCCCTCGACTTCGCTCGGGACACTCGATTCGCGCCTAAGCGAATTATTAAGAATATATATAATAATGCATGGGTGGCTTGCCACGAGTGAGCCCCCGTAGGGGCGAATCGAGTGGACCCGCGGGGACTCGAACCCCGGACCTCCTCGATGCCATCGAGGCGCTCTACCAACTAAGCTACGGGCCCGTGATTAATCATCAAACCAGATTTTAGAATGTTTGGCAATAATTGTTTAGTTATCCCAATTATAATTCGGATGGTGAGGTCCAATATCCGGATTACATTTTACTGCCGGCAAATTAACAACGATGTCGTCGGAATTGTACCATAAACCGTCTGGTCCGGGAGATAAAATATTATCGGTATAACAACCGCCTTCCCCTTCGTTTTCGTTAAATAAATAGGGAGACCCCCATGGATCGCTAATGTTTTGCTGAAATACCATATTCCCGCCGGTGGCGTTACCTAAGGCAATAATGGCGGCATTATAGGTAATCCAACACGAATCGGTTTTTGGCAATAACTGAATATTGCCCTTATTGCGACAGCTACATTCGGTACACAAACTGCCGGTAATCTCGCCGAATGTCATACCGCTTTCATAGCGGGCAAGGGTAATCAACCCAATAAGCTGTCCTAATTCTGCCTTGGCTTTCCCATACTGCGCTTTGGTTTTCGCGCTATTTAGGCTTACCATTACGATACTCGAAAGAATGCTAATAATCGCAATTACCACTAGTAATTCTATTAAAGTGAATCCCTTAGACTTCATAACGGCGGAAATTATTTTAATAACGGGTTATCGCCCACCGGAGAGGGCACAATCATTGGTTTGGTGTTTTGACTGACGGGCAATACTATCGATAAGGCAATTATCAAAATCGAGGCGATAATTAATATTAATGTCGCTTGTTTCTCAGTTTTAATGATCCCCCCTGATTTTCTTATCGCCCAAAGGACAATCTTTGGAGTATTTAAATTATTACCACCTGCAGTCGATGGTTTTTCAAATTCGTTTTCCTGACGACTCAAAGCGCCACTCAAATCCACTGATTCTTTTTGGTTTAGTTCTTCCATGTATTAATTTGTTATGTAACTGTTCTTATCTGTAAATAATTTTGTCTACCCGATTGAAATGGTGTCGCGTAATAATTCACCGTTGGCGAATCAACTCAATCACTCAATCACTTATTAACTTAATCGCTCGTTCTTGGTGTCGCGTAATAATTCGCCGCTGGCGAATTAAACGCGACTAACCGAGTTTAAATTTTGCATTGGCAAAATTCATTACTCGGTGCCCCCATCAGGAATTGGACCTGAATCTAGGGCTTAGGAGTCCCTTGTTCTGTCCGTTGAACTATGGGGGCGCAATTGATCAATATATAGCCAATCTATCACACGCCATTCTTGTCGCCAATATCCCCTTGTGGTAAAATCCACCAATGAAAACAAAATCCCCTATCGTAGAAATAGCAAAGAAGGCCTGTCCGGCGGTCATTACGATAATCATTTCTAAGGATCTGCCGAAAATCGACGGGTTTTATTATCTTCCCTATGGAGATAAAAATTTTCTTGTTCCCCAAATGAACAAGGGAAAGAACGAAAAGACGCGCGTTGGTGGCGGTTCAGGTTTTGTTGTATCCCAAGACGGTTATATCCTGACAAACCAGCACGTTGTTTCCGACCCAGATGCCGATTATATGGTAATTATCGATCCGGACAAAAGATTCTCGGCAAAGATTCTTGCCCGCGATCGGATTAACGATATCGCTATTTTAAAAATTGAAGAAAAGAACTTGCCATTTTTATTGCTCGCTGATTCCGACAAAATCGAACTTGGAGAATCGGTTGTCGCTATCGGCAATCCAATGGGTGAATTCCACGATACTTTGTCGGCAGGAATTGTTTCTGGTCTTTCCCGCTTAATCACCGCTCATAACGGGCCATCGATGGAAATGTCGAAACTTAAAGGGCTTATCCAAACCGATGCGGCAATCAATCCCGGTAATTCAGGTGGACCACTAGTTAACATGGAGGGAAAAGTAATTGGAATTAACACGGCAATTGTCGAGGGGGCGCAAAATCTTGGTTTCGCTATTCCTATAAATTATGCAATTCGCGACCTGGAAGAAGTTAAAAAGTACGGAAGAATCAAACGACCGTTTTTGGGAGTAAAGTATATCGTACTAGACGCAAAAATCGCCGAAGAACACCATCTTCCGATGGGTTATGGAGCAATAATTGTCCGCGAACGATTTGGCGAGAATGCTGTCGTGAAAGGATCAGCGGCGGAACGCGCTGGACTTAAGGAGTTTGATATTATTCTTGAAGTTGAGGAAGAAAAGATTAACAACGGAAATCCTTTAGCAAGCGCTTTAGCAAAATTTAATATTGGCGACGAAGTTGAGCTGAAGGTATTAAGGGCAGGAAAAGAATTCGCCGTCAAGGTGAAGCTCGAGGAAAAAAGATAGTCCGGCGTCTACATACTAAAACAACTCATACAAAAAAGTGGCGATCGCCACTTTTTTGTATGAGCTTGCTGGTGACATGATTTTATTTCGCCTCACTCCACCCTTTTCACCATTTCCTCAAAAGTAATTCGAGAATATTCGCTTTCCTCAATGCCGTTCAGCCGATAAACCTGATTGGTGGAAAATATCTTTTTATCGGCAGGATTTAAACCTAGCCAATTAATTGCTTCATCAATTTTGTCCCAACTTCTCGCCTCGATTTCCAAAAACGGTTTAAGTTGCGGATAGGAGTCGATATCAAATTCCACGCCATTGAGTAGATATCTTATCCGTCGATTTTCAATATAGTGCTTTTCTTTTAGGCCAATTTTTGATAACAATTCCGCTGTCTTATCGAAATCGTTAACAATAACCTCCACTTCCTCCATTCCCTCGTCGTTAGCAGTACCATCATGAGTTTTAAATCCCAGCCGTTTTTTAAATGTCAGGGTAATTTGTTCGCCTTCATCGCGCACCCTAATCCACGCCCCCTCTTTATCTAGCCGCAAGTCGGGATAATCAAATACCCGCCGGCGGTATAGCTTATCAAATATTTTTTACCGCCTAAGTCGCTTATCTTTTTCTGGATAGTTTCCGGGTCGACATCGAGAAACTTTACTTCAATTTCTTCCATATCATTGCTTTTTGACATGTATTATCATTTTTTTAATACTGATTATTATATAAGTCCCTTGTCAGCAATCCTATATTAGATGAGCCGTGCCATTAATCAATGCTGCGGAAAAAGTATCTTCACTGGTTTTATTAAATATGCTTAACGAGGCATTGTCCGGATTATATTTGAAACTTTCATCTTTCGAAATTTTGAGCAGGCACGGAATCAGCGCCCGAATCGCGCCTCCATGGGTAACGATAACCGCCGATTGTAACGGGCAATTATCAAGGATACCCTTGATGGCTTCCGTTAATCGATTTTCAAAATCTTTCCAGGATTCGCCGTTGGGCGGAACAAATTCAAATCTGTTTTCAAGCGTCATCTTTTCGAGAATTTTTTTTACTTCTGGCCAGCTCTTATTGGTAAGCCCCCCCCAATTTCTTTCTTCCAAGCCGTCGATTGTCGCGACCGATAAATTATACTTTCGGACGATAATTGAAGCGCTTTCTATGGCACGGATTTCTTTGGAAGAATAGACGGTGAATGGCAGATATTCCTTCAGCGCTTTCGCCGTCAGTGCCATTTGTCTTCTACCGTTTTCTGTTAACCCTGTCGGATCGTCTAATCCATGCATAGTGCCATCGGCATTTTTCAGTGTCTCACCATGCCTGATAAGAATCAGCTTAGACATAATAGTTAGAAAGTTATTTCACAAAAAGCTCTTCTCCGTTTAGAAAATAAGAAATAAACTTGCGATCAAGAATCGGCTGGGATTGTTTGTGCCAATCAGAATAGGGTTTTTTATATACTTGGCTTTTCATTTTATAAAGCGCTCTTCGTTTAATTGCTTTTTCCTTTTCGATATTTATCCTGATTGCGCGGAGTGGAATCAATGGCATATTTTTTTGGCTAACCTCGAGCCGACCAACGGCTTTATCTTTTGTCCAAATAAAAAATTGTAAAGCCGCCACTTGTTTTTTCGGCCCCTTTACTATCTTAGTCATTAATTGATTTACCGCCTGATGGTCGGGATGAGCATCGGCGTGATGGAAATAAATAATATCTGGTTTTTCATTATCAGATATTTTTGCGACAACTTTTCTTAATTTTGCGCTTTCTTTCCAAGTGCCCCCGTCGCCGTCTATCTGGTTAAGAAAATATATCCTATTTTTCGGAACGCCTAAAACCGTACAGGCCGATAACATTTCCTGCCGACGGGTTGTTTTTAATTGGGATGGAGTTGGCCGGTTGATGATCCCCAATACCGCTTTATGGGAATGACGTCCGTCGGTAAATATTACAATATAAACACTATCTTCGCTTTTTATGTGTTGGACGATCCGGCCACCGACTCCCAAGATGGCATCGTCGTCATGAGCGACATAAACTCCAATTTTCATATTTTTAATACGTTTGGTTAATTTCTTGCAGGTTTAATCACCGAATTTTTTATGCCACCTATTAAGTATCTCCGTGTGCTTAACGCCAAACCTACTAACATCTTTTCTGACTTCCATAAATGACTTTTCTTGCCAAATAATTTTAGGATTTTTCGAATAGAAAAGATCGGCATAGCTAATAATTTCTTCTTCTACGGTTCTCGCAATAAAGTCCTCCTGTGGTAACGGTAATTTATTACTAATAACTTCATCTTTTGTAATTCCAACGCCGATATGAGTTCGAGCGACAAGAGCATGTTTCGGTAAACCTTCTTTCTCTAGTATCTTTTGTCCTTCCAAAATATGGCAAATATACGGCGCTTTCCCGTTACAACCAATCTCTTCGTCTTTCGTTTTGATTATTCCGATGTCGTGAAGCATTGATGCCTCTTCGATAAATCTAACCTTCTCGCTCGATAGTCCCATCTTACGTCCGATATGTGTTGCTTTTACTGTCACTAAAACCACATGCGGGATATAAAAACGATACGCCGCCGAATTGGGCTTAATATATTTATGAATTATTTTCAAATAATCTACTTTGAGCATAAAGCAATTTTATTTTCTATATTGATAAGAATTTCTTTTGACGCTTACCCTTCTTTATCTTTCAGTCTCTCTGGGGCTTTCTTGGTCTTGTCCAAATGAGAAGATAATTTAAATTCGACTCAATAAATCGTTAATATCTATTCCGCCTTTTGTGATTTTCGTAAAATCAATAACTTCCTCCCAACGATCTTCTTTTAATGGAGATATTTTGAACAGCGGGGTAGACCGACCGTTTTTTACTTTTTCGGCATACTCCTGAATATTTTCTCCGAAATTTTTTAAAGAAATTATATCTTCCATAACGATATTGTTTATCTTTAAATTATCTTATGTTTATCCTGTTGTAGCATTTCGTCAACAGATATGGCCTTATTCTTTCAAATAAGAATGACACAACCGATTACTCAATTTAAGCCCAATGTGGAATTAATCAGAACCTGTTTATATTAAGACAAAGCTGATAGTTATAAACCAATAATATACGAACTGATAAATTTTCTAGTGGCGCTAACGGTTTCTGTTTTTAATTTAGGATTGCTTTCCGCCACCCAAACAGCGAAATGGTAAAGTTCGTCATTATCGACTTTTAGCCATTTTTTATTTTTGTAGAGAAAAACAAGAAGCGTCGTCATAGCGATTCTTTTGTTGCCGTTCTGAAATGGATGATTCTTAACCATCAAATAAAAAAGAGTCGCTGCCTTTTCTTCTAGGCCACGGTATAAAAGCTTTTTACCAAATCGCTGGAATGGCACCGCTAAACAGCTTTCTAATTTATTCGCAAACCGACTGGAAAAATCCGGGATCGGCTCATTAAAAGTCATCAATTCTTTTGCTAGACGAAAAGCGATATATTCTACCTCTTTTACCGATAGCTCTTTAATCATAAAGAACCTAATTGTTTTAAGGCCTCTCCGTATTCGTTAATGGTCTTCTTAATTGCTAAATCTATTTCTTTTTTGTCTCTGTCTTCGAGCTTTCTATCTGATTGCCCGACTATTTCTGATTTTTTAACGGCAAAACTGCGGCCAATTCGTTCCGCCTTTATTTCTCCTTTTTTTACTTTCTTGTAAACCGCTATCCGGCTAATCCCCATGATATCGGCCACTTCTTTCAGCGAAAGATAAGTATCGTTTGACATACTGGATATTGTTAACTTATATAACCAAGGTTAACAATGGTTAACTTGTTTGTCAAGAACAAAAAAAACTGGCGTTTAGCCGGTTCCCTACCCAGGGCTTGCCCTGAATCCTTCAATGTGATTCAGGATAAACTTTACCGAAGGGGTGGATTAGGAGATTTAGTCCGCCCCGTATACAGCTTTGCTGTTATTCGGGGTTTTGTCGCCTAAATAGACCGGTTACATTATTTCGAGACGCCTTAAGTCTTCTTCTAGTTTTTCGTTTGAGATAAAAAGAATAGGTGTAATGCCAAGACTTTTCGCTCCCGTCAAATAGTCTTCAGAGTCATCTATCATAACCGCTTCATTGGGCTGCACTCCGAGCTTCTCAATTGTTAATTCGTAGATTTCCCGACCAGGTTTTAAATAACCAACCTCCGAAGAAATCGTAATAAAGTCGAAAAGAGTGTTTAAATCTTGTCCAAAGTAATTCTGCAAAACCTGTCGCATAATAAGCCCGGAAGTATTCGAGATAATGGCCGTTTTATAGCCTCGCTCTCTCAAATTTTTGATAAGGTTTATTAATCGTAAATTAGGAACCGCCCCATTCCAAGAAGTGTCGACAAATTTCCAAAATTCTTCTTCGGTCCAACCGAGCTCACTTTTAATTCTCTCTTTTTCTTTCGAATCTTCCAAAGACAAGCCGAGTCGTTTGAAAATGACATGTTCTTGTGGGGCCGGGACATAGCCCGCTTTATCCAAAATAAGCACACCATTTAAATCAAATAAGACTGCCTTGTAAATATTCATTGTTTAATATAAAAATACTAAACTTCACTGATTACGTCAAATCCTTTAATACTACCCGTAATCGCTAAACCAACTATCTTTCCTTTGGCGATACTTTTTTCCCTGACTTGTCCGGCAATCTCATTGAACGTAGCCCCTGAACCTACGGCATCATCAATAAGGATGATATTCTTACAAAACACCTTATCGCTAACGATAAAAGTTGCCTTTGCGTTTTCAATTCGGTCTTCTAATTTACTAAGAGTTTTTTGAGGTACGATAACTGATGTTTTGATTTTAATAATACCGATCTTGCTTATCTTAAGGTCCAAATTTTTCTCCAACTCTTTCATTAATTGCACCTCCCTTTTTACTGTCGGCGGAATAAATCCAACTGCGTCTATTCGAAATTTTTTAATAAGACCTTCAATCTTTGGTTTAATCTCTTTAACAAGAGTTTTAATCATCGCCCTGTCTTGGCTTTGTTTGGCATAAAGCAAGGTCTTGCCCACTCTGGTCTTACCAAATCTTTCAATGCTGTAAAAATCAAGATAAAAGAGGTAATCTAAATATACTTTCGGAAAAGTATTTTTCATTTTCCGCATACCATCAAGCAACCCATTTTTTCTGATGGAATCATATTTCTTTATGATGTCTGTATAATCCTTTGCTGACTTTCCAATATCTAATTCTCTTTTTACGCACCAATCCACAAAGGCGCTCCAACCAGCCTTTAACTCGCCAGAAGGAGTAATGTCAATAAAATTCTTTTCGATTGAATCCCTAATAATCTTTGATGATTGATATTCTTTTTTGTCTGCGATTATTTGAACAGGACCGTAAAACACCTTCGGCGGTTTGCCGATCTTAGAAACTCTTCTTTCTTCAAGAAGTTGACGCAGTTGTTTGAAAACAGCTCTCGGGGTTACCCCTAAATAGTCCGAAAGTTGTTTCGGGGTAACTCTTCCTTTCTCTTCAAGATATCTGATGATTTTATCAGATGTTTTCATATTCATGAGGTCAATATAACACATAAATAAAAAAGTTCATAGTCGACTATGAACTATGAACCTAGCTCAGCTTAATTACCGATTCTCTGCCTAATGAGTCTGCCATTTTGTAGCTTTAGCGAGGGATGTCGCGTAATAATCCTTCGGATTAAACGCGATTGCGAGGTGGGCGAGTGGACTTAGTTAGAACCTGTTTTGTTCATCTTTAAGAATAAACAATCACTTCTTGTGTCTTAGCTCCATACATTAATCCGTCCTCGGGATTAATTCTTCCCAATTGCGGTTCGATAGATAATATTCCACTAAGTTCTTTGTTTTGATATTCTTTGCTGATGAATATTCTATCGCCCATGGGAGTATCTTCTACAGTAGAATCAATAGGAACTTGAAAAATAGAATGGCCGATGTCATTTCTGAGGTCAAGAGACGTCATTCCTTTTATGTTTACTAGGTTTATACAATAGTCATAGACATCTCCGACTGTTTTTGCTTTTGTTTTGGCATAGATCATTGTGTCTTTTACGATTTCTTTCGTATCGGCGACAAGCGACTCGTAAAATTTGTTACTACCGATAATTATAGTATCTGACCAATTCCCCCATACAGTGCCATCTATCGGAGTGCAGTCAACAAAAACAATATCGGTTTTTTTAATAATATCTTCACTCGTAGGTAAATGAAATCTTCTAGAAATTGGTTTTCCTGTATTCTTGCCAGCATAGACAAGTATTGGATACCAGTGTTTTGATAAACCATTACTAGCTAATATCATACCGTACCTTTCGGCGATATATTTTTCATTCATTCCCGGTTCAATCCAAGCAATCAGTTCGCTTGTAACCGCAACAATGATTTCCTGAATATTGCTGAATTTTTTAATATATTCCTGTTGGTTTAACATGCATTCATTTTATCAAAAAATCGTCCATTCGGCTACGCTCAGGACCTTCGGCCCGTTCGGCTACGCTCAGGACCTTCGGCCCATTTGTCGTTGACGCTTCGTGGCTTTAACGACGAAGCGGCGATTGTTTAACCCTTTTAATATTAGACGATAAACCGACCTCCTGAATTCTGGTCATTTCTCTACTGGCGGATTTATCCCAAGATCTCTGCAGATTTTCTTCGTTAAAAAATTATCGACTTCATTATGTCTTGGAACGGTGGACACTCTCTTGGTCAAAGTATTAAAAAAGACGCTATGTCTGGCGCCTTCTCTAATAAAAATACAGTTGTTCTTTGAAATATACTTTACCAAATCGTTCCGTTTCATAACTCCCTAGACAGAAACGCAAAGCGGTTCCCTGATAAGCTTTCCGTTGGAAATCTCTTTTTTATTAAGAACCTTGTTAGCCTCTAAAACCAAAAGAAGCGCCTCTTTAAGGTTTTCTTTGGCTTCTTTGAGAGTCTTGCCCTGAGTATTAACTCCGGGTATTTCTTCCACCCAGCCCAAATACCACTTCCCGCTTTTTTTGTAAATTGCCGTAAATTGCCTAGACATATATTTATACTCCAATCATATATCAAAAAACCTATCTGTCAATTTTGTAAATCACCAAAATCGAGAACCGTTCTCAATACCCACTACCTGTCAACTTATTAACTAAAATTACAAAACGATTTTCTCCAGGGCTTGCCCTGAGTGGATTCGACAAGCTCACCATTAACTTTATCGAAGGAGCTTGTCCTGAACCTTACCGAAGAGGTGAACAAGTAGACTTAGCCTACCCTGAGCTGTGCCGAAAGATTAGAGCTTATTTTAGTTGATAATTTTCTAGAAACTTTGTCTACGGGACGGTGTTAAGGTCCGTTTTAACAACAAGCTTCAAAAATCCTAGATAATAATCCTGCTACAATTAAAAAACTAATTAAAGACAGTAAAATACCAATAATAGCTTGTAGTCTTTTTACCGATCTCATGCCTTCTATGCCAAAAACTAAACCGACCGCAGAGATTATACCTATTGGCAAATAGATTATGAAGCTTGCCCACTTACCTGGCAGGTTCCCAAATAGCTCACTCATAAAAACAAGAAAATCGTAACCTCCAAGCAGCATTATCAAAAATAGTATAATACTGACGATACCGAGTATTAATGAATTTGTAGCTTTCTTTTCCATTTTTTATTCTATCAAATAACCGTTTATTTAGCGATTATTTAATTCCTCTTTCGGAGAAAATCCAGGGCGGGCGAGTGGATTTAGCCTGTCCTGAGTTACATCGAAGGGTTAGAACCTGTTTTAGTCGCTTGAGCCGAAATAGTGAATTATTAAGTTGTTATGCCTTCGGGGTATAAAAAGATATCAGATACCCATCCAGATCTTTGATGGTAAACTCCCTATCACCCCGTGGTTTGGTTTCAATTTCATCTAAGATTTCTACCTGATTCTTAATTTTGGTATAAGTATCATCGACGCCGTCTACTTGAATAAAAAACTGGACGCCCGATCCGCCAAGGTTGTTTTGGATGAACTTCTTGTTCGTATCTCTAATGATAACTATCATTAATTTATTGTCACCAATGAAAATAGGGGCATACGTTGGATTTTCACTATTCGGATAAAGTTCCCCTAATCTAAAACCTAAAACATCGGTATAAAACTTTATCGATTTATTTAAATCAGAAACATACAAAAGCGGTTCTAATTTCATATTTTTCTGCTTTGTCAGTGGTTAATCCCACTTTTCGTATATTGAGTGATTACCGGCCAAAAGAAACCAGACTGTATTTTTATCTCTGAACTCAAAAATAATCCGATAACTGTCGTCAATTGAAAATGCCCAGAAACCTGAAAGATTGCCTTTCAACTTATGGGTTTTAAGCCGAGAATCAAACGGATCTTTACGGAATATCTTTTCTCTCTTTCGGGCCGATTCTCTTGTTTTCTCCGGTAATTTCTTATAACTTTTGGCAAACCTGCCGGAATAGTATATTTCCATGACTTTCGCCGTATTTGATTATTTCTCTAGTTTAGCCAAAGAGGTGAGAAGCTTGCCCTTTCCCGATTCAAGCTCTCGCCTGCTTTCTATTATCTCTTTCATCGTTGCTCCCTCAATCTTTAATCTCAATAAATGACGAAAAAACTCACTTTTAGTAGCAAAACTTTCCTCTTTCATTATTCTCTCTACCGCGGAGACCATTTCTTTTGGTAAGGATATATTAATTATTTCTCTCATATTCACTGTAATTGTTTGTATTACAGCTATATTATCACGGCCAACTGGCTTGTCAATAATAATCGGTTTGATTAAAAACCGGCATTTAACCAGTTTTAGATCAGTAAGCTCGTCACTCATAAACTCATTAACCCATCAACTAAAACTGCTTGGCAGTTTTCTGGGTGAGCGAGTGGACTTACTCGTCCTGAGCCGTGCCGAAGGAGCTTGTCCTGAACTTTGCTGAAGGATTAGAGCCTGTTTTGAAATGTAGAATATATTAAAAATTAGGATTGTCCCGCAAAAATAGTTTAATATTTTCCCCTTCCTCCTTCATGTGTCTTAACGCTAACCCTTTAATGTTTAAGCGACCAATCAACCAATCCAATATTTTACCCCCGAAATTGTTATAACCAATATGCGCATAAGCTATCAACTTCACCTGTAGCGGAGAGATGGTTTCTATTATAAATCCCCCGCTTCCTAGGCTAGTTAATGGGAATAATTCATCTTCTATCAAGTGACCGCTTTCAATCCTCTTAACTCGCACGATTAAATATAAAGGTAACCACCCGACAAACTCAAAAAAATGAAATAATGATTTTTCTTTATCTAGAGGACCCCGTATATGAGCACAAAACACATGTTCTTTGGGGTGCCATTGTTTGTAGAGTTTATTTATATTGGTAAGAAATCTGAATACCTTGTCCGCGGAGGCGTCAATGATTGTTTCGTCTTCTAAATAGAACATATCTATTCACTCAAAGGCTTTCTCGCTACAACAACTATTCTATGCCTCGGTAGTCTTATGCCCTTATCGGTTTTAGACGATGCCACATATTTTTCCAATAGCTCTTTGTCTCTTTCTGAATCGAAGTCCTCGAATATAGGTACCCCCTGTAAAAACAGGTCGATGTCTTCATATGATTCGTAATACTCGTCATAAAGATAATCTTGAGCGAATATAATCTCAAAGCTTACGCTTTCCAACCCTCCCCTGTCTTTTTCTATTCTTGGACTATTCCACTCTCCGAATCCCTGACCACGCCCAAAGACCTCCTTAATCTCCTGACAATCTTTTTCTCCGATATTTATTCCAACAAAATAGCCGCCGGGATTTAATATCCTATAAAGTTCGAGAAAAGGCGTTGGTCCACGCCGACTAAACGCTAGATCATATGAATTGTCCGGAAATGAGGTTTTTGATGCGTCTTGTAGCTCGAAGTCAATATTATTAACCTTCAGCTCTTCTTTTTTTTGTCTAGCAACCCTTAATAGTTCTTCTGACAGATCGATACCTGTAATACTCGATACTTGCTCCGCTAAACCGAACGCAAACTTACCATCACCGCAACCAACATCAAGAACCGCGACATCTTTATTTATTAAGTCGATTATTTTCTCCTTAAAAACTGCTTCCGGATCTCCGTTCGGGTATTCAGAGGTTAATTTCACATCGTTATGACCGAAAGCATATCCTCCGAATTTCTTTGCGACTTTATCATAAAATTCCGTACTCATAATGTTATATTATTTAAAACCTTGTTATATGTTTCTGTATTGTAAATACTATCAAAAAACAGTACTTAATACCACTATACATTTCGCAATTCCCTGCAGAATGTTTCGCTGTTACGGTACTGTTTATCGGTATATTTTCCGGGGCCTGCCCTGAGTCCTTCGATATAACTCAGGATAAACTAAGCAAAGCGAGTCGAAGGGTGGGCGAGGAGATTCGAACTCCCTCTAAGAATTCCACAGATTCTCGTGCGAACCATTACACTACGCCCACCATAATACAGTTCTCATTTTTCAGTTCTCAGTTCTCAAATGTTTGAAAATTGATAATTGTAAATTGAAAATTCGTCTCGGTGTCGCGTAATGGTTCGACACAGCTCACCACGCGCGACTAACCACGTTTAAATTTTCTTCTGAAAATTTATTACGTGGTGCCCCTGATAGGAATCGGACCTATATCCTCAGCTTAGAAGGCTGATGCTCTATCCATTGAGCTACAGGGGCAGATTGAATTATGATTTATTATTTATTATTTATGATTGATGATTTACTATCGGTCTTTTTTAATCCAGGGTCAGTAATGACTATAACGAGATATTAATATAATTTTCTCATATCCGTCGGAATTCCATCAGAAAATCACGAACAGATTATATCGCGGATTATATCGGGGATTACCTTACTGGTCAACGGCTTTTGGCTCGAGGACGACAACGGGGTTAAATGGATCGGGATATTCTGTCGTATCAACCGCCTTCAATCGATTTTCTTTATCATCTATCCGCTCTAAGACATCCTTAAGGATTACTCTATCTAATTGAGGAACTTCAACCTTCGTTTGTTTATCGCCAACCTGCGCGACAATACCGTAATAATAATAGACAAAAGCGCCGATTATTATGACGATAATAAACAGTCCCACAAAGGATGGAAATATATTCTTTGCCACAAATAGCGGAAACGACCTGATCTTTTTAATCGTGGTGTGAAAAATGATTTTAATTTTAACGAATGGTATTCTCATTGATTGTTATTCATAAAAACGCTGATAACAATAGTCGCTTTGACTTCAGAGGTTGGGATAATCACCGCCTCTGACAAGTTCTTGGTAATGTCCGGGCTGTCGGCACGAACGATATTTATTGACCTAATACTTACCAGGTAGGGGTTATTTTCAAGACGATTCAGAAATTCAAGACAATCAACGGCTGGTCCCTCAATGGTTAACTGAAAATCAATACTCTCGGTATTCGATAGTTTTTTTATTTTTGACGACAACGAGGAAGAAGAGGACACTTCGATTATTACTCCCGATAAATCGGCGCTATCTTCTAAAGACGACATAAAATCTATTGGAGCGGCGGCGTCAATGAATATCTTATTTATTTTTTTAATATTTTCCGACTGCGCGCGATAGAACGCTTCACTATCTTTTATATCGGAGGCCTGTTTCGATAAGTTATCTATTTTTTGCCTTTCAAGCGCCAACATTGTTGAATCGAAGACAAGTGTTTTCACTAGGGGTGTGATTATTAAAACCAAAGACAGCGCCATCGTGACGATGATCGTTAAAACAATTATCATTGTTTTCCTGTTCTGATTAATGTTCATCTGTTTTAACAAACGAGACGGTAAATATTATCGCCCTAGGTTTTACCCAATTTACCGGCGGGAAATCAATATTTTTAAAACTTGTTTCTTTTTCTAAATTCTCTTTAAAAACTAACAAATCCTCACGGACCGGAGCAAAGCCGGAAACTATGAATTGCTTTCCCTGATAACTAATATTGGTCAAATAAACACCAGTAGGAACATCTGTTGATATTTTCATTATCATTTCTGTTAACTGTTCTTCGCTGTCCATTAATCCCTTAATTTTTAACAAACTTTCGTTCAAGGTTATGATCTTTGTTTTTACAAGAATTGTCTCGTCGCTATTAATCCTTCGCTCTTCGGTTATGGCTATCGCTTCTTTGAAAGTTTTTTCCGATGCGATGTTCAAACCAACTACCCAAAGTATTAGAGATAATGCGATTGTAAAAAATGCGAGCAATGCCCCGACAATGGCGATTACCTTCTGCCTTTCGATATTTATCAGTTCTCTTTTTTCGCTTTCCGGCAATAGATTGATCATACGATATTCGAATGTAATTTTACTCCCCTTAAAGCCAACCCGAGAGCCGCAATATAACTTAAGGATTCGTTGTACGCTAAAGCGGGTATCTCTTCGGGATTGTCTTTTAAGATATTAACCCAAGGATTCCCAATCTCAACGGAAATTAATAATTGCTGGCTTAAATGCTCGGTCAATCCCTTGAGATTGGCCCCACCGCCACAAAGAATAATCTTCGAGATTCCTTGACCGCCAGTTAAAAGGTGCTCGTGATCCGAGTGGGTTTGATAATAACGAATATGGCTTTTTACCTGATCAACCAACTCACATAGACCAGGAACTAGGGACTCGAAAACTAATTTCCCGTATTCGCCGCCCCAGTCAGATAGGCCATATTCTGTCTTTAATTGTTCCGCCCTATCTATATCGACATTAATTTTCCTAGCAATCGCTTCGGTAAACTGTCCCGAAGAAAATGGAATCGACGAGGTAAATCTCACAGAATGCCCTGAATATATTATAAAGCTTGTCCTCGTTGCCCCTAACTCGATTATAAAAACAGGCGTTGGGGAAACATCATTTTTAATAATCGCCCGCGCGATCGCTTGCGATTCAATTTCAAGAGCAAGGGGCGTTAATCCGGCGCCCTTAATCGCATTCACATACGATTGAACTACGTCTTTCGGAAAAGCGACTAACAATATATCAACATGATCGAGATGGTCGGATAATGGTTTAACTATTTTAAAATCCAGGCACATTTGGTCTATTGGCATAGGAATATAGTTTACTGCCTCGTATCGGACTGCTGTTGCCAAATCCTCGTCATTTATTTTTGGCATTTGGATAACCTGCAAAAAAGCTTTCTCTTCTGGTAGTGAGGCGATAACCATTTTTGTGCCCAATTTATTGCCCTTGGCTTCGCTACAGGCCTCTTTAATTGACTTTATTAATGCTTCCTCGTTTTTCACTATTCCACCCTCGACAACGCCTTGAAGTATTTTTTTTTCTCCGTACGAATCTAAATAAAGCCGACTATCGGCTTGTTTAAGGTTGATAATCTTTAAGCTCTTGTCGGAGATATCCAAACCAAACGCTTTTTCTTTTAAGTTGAAAAAATCAAACATTCAATTTCTTACCGTTATTACACTACTGTTAAGTATACCAAATGTCAGGCATTTGCGCATCACTTCCTCGTCGCGCATCACTTCCTCGCGCGTTCATAATTCTTTCCATTCGCTGATTTCGTAGTCGCTGGAAACGGGGTAGTACGGTGGCGGATAATAAGTGAAATCAGGATTATAACTCATTTCTGTAGTTCGGTATCCCGACGTGACCGATCCCTGGGAATTAACCCACGTAAACGTCCACATCGTGTTGGTAATTATTGACCCATAGGTTTCAATATTATTTCTTATGGCGTAGGTACGATATGGTTCGTATGTCCACGATGGGTAATAATAACGAAAGATGTGGCCCTTCTGCGCTAATAGCGCCGCTTTTATTTCTAGATTATCTGGCGAGTAAAATGGAATCAGAATGTCTTTTTGGGCGATTATCCCGAGAGCTGAATTGGCGTCCATATAGTTGATATTGCCACTGATTATCGCTTTGGCATTTGTTGATTGGAGATCGGGAAATCGGCCGGCGGCAACTGTTGTCCGTCCCTTAATATCGCCTTCGATCCATATATTGTCCTCGACAAAGATTGGCCCGCAGACCGAAGAAAGGGTGTAATTACTAAGAAACTGCTCGGTGCTAATGTCGTTTGATTCGTTGAACCAATTAACGCCATCGTAACCCCACACTACTGGCATCAAACTCTTAACCTTATAAATATCAACTGTGCCGTTGCTCTTGAATTTCAGGTGGTAACCGTATCTTCCCCTACCGGACGGTCCGAGATATAAACCGGATGTTTGTGCCGCCTGTTTTATTGCCGCTAAGTCTTGGGTTATTCTGCCAAAATCAAAATTACTAACGGGAAACTGCCACAAACCTTCTCCCTGCCCCGCCCCAGCTCCCCAGATTCCCGGTTTAGCAGACGGAGGATTGCAACCATGTTCAACGCCACAAGTATAAGTTGATCGCGCCGAAGTCGCTAAAGAGTTTTGTTCGCCGTCCATCCTAATCCCCCCATTGGAATGAAACGGCCCCTTCACTTCTTCGTTCACCCCGAACCAAACATCGCTATTGGTTAGAAAGCCGTATCGCGCCAAAGCTGGTTTAGCGTAGCTTACCTGAATCGTTCTCTTTATTTTCGGGTACTTTAATGTCCAACCAATGGCGTTTATTTTTACCCGACTATCGCAACTCGACGGAGGCGTAATTACTAATTGGTATTGACCAATTACTACCCCTTCGGGATTTTTGTAATCATAAGTTCGAGATGTGTAAAACTAGATGATTATAGTTGTTCATGCTCTTCCTAAAAAAACATCAACTTTTTTAATCACCCCATGATGATGCAGCAACACTCCCTTCCTTTTGATTTCAAATG
>JAZDOL010000023.1:0-2748 GCA_043798775.1 bacterium
CTTTTGATAGTATTTTTTAAACAATTTAACGGCTTCTTTTTTCGTTAAAAAACCAAGCTCTATGATATGAAATGAGGGGATACGCTCGCGTGATGTTACCAATACATGCCAGCCGTTGCCTTTCGGAAGTTTGTAGTAATATCCGGCTAATCTTTTATCGGCGTTGTCGAGTATTAATAATTTGGGTTTATCGCTTTTAAGATTCTGCAAAGTATTCAAACATGCTTCGGTAAGCTTTTGGGGAGGAACGTCTTTGAGTTTTAAATTTCCGATCAAATTACTATCCGATATTATAGCTTCTTCTAATGTCGTCCGTATGGTCAGCCATGCTATACGGTCGTATTCGGAATAAAATCAATCTGCATATACCGATGCAACGGTAGTCTTTCCGATCCCTCCCATTCCGTTGATAAGCTCGGCATCCCCTATGTGCCAATAGGGATGAGACATATACCAATTGAATAATTAGTGTAGGGCGGTTAAGGATGGTTTTATAATGAAAAGTTTGGAATTGAGCAAGGGGCAAGGATTTGGAGAGGGAGAAAAGATGTTGAAGGGAAAGGAGTCAATGGAAGGAGAGGGAATGTTGGTTGGAGTTAGCGGGATTGCCGAACCGAATAAATTTATTCGGTTTTTATCTCCGGATTCGGAGGTAAGGGAAAGAAAGCGTCGGAGAAGATTTACGTCCGGGTATAAATTAAGGATTCTTGAAAAGACGGATATGTGCAGTAAGTCGGGGGAGATCGGAAAGATATTAAGGGGAGAGGGTTTATATTTTTCTCATTTATCAATATGGCGTAAGCAAAGAAAAGAAGGGATATTACAAGGAATAAGTTCTAAGAAAAGAGGTCGGAAGGAAAAAGGAATAAATCCATTGAGTAAAGAGTTAGAGAGCCTGAGAAAAGAGAAAGTTCGGCTTGAAAAGGAACTTAAACGCAGCTTTCTAATAATAGAGGCGCAAAAAAAAATTTCAGAGATAATGGGAATAAGCGAGGAACGGGAATAAAGGTTGAGAGTATGAATTTGGCGACGGAACTGAGCAAAGAGATTGGAAAGAAAAAAGCTTGTGAAGTTTTAAAGTTATCACGCGCTACTTTTTACAGGCATTATGAGAGGAAAAAAGAAAAAAAGCGTGGTATTCCGCCATTGAAGCTTGATAACAAAGAGAGGGAGAAAGTAATTGATACGCTTCATTCGGAGCGTTTTTGCGACATGTCTCCATATGAAGTTTATGCTCAATTACTTGACGAGTCTGTTTTTTATTGTTCGATAAGGACGATGTATCGAATACTTGAAAACGAACACGGCTCGGTTAAAGAGAGGCGAAGACAAGTTTTACATCCGAATTATAATAAACCGGAATTAATTGCAACGGCGCCAAATCAGGTGTGGTCATGGGATATTACAAAGCTAAAGAGCTATAAAAAATGGACCTATTTTTATTTGTATGTGATTATAGATATTTTTAGTCGCTATGTAGTCGGTTGGATGGTAGCGTATCGTGAACAAACCGCTTTGGCAAAGCATCTAATAGAGGAAACGTGCATAAAACAGAGGATAGCTCCAGGTCAATTGACAATACATGCGGATCGGGGATCAAGTATGAAATCAAAAGGAGTAGCACAGCTTTTATCTGATTTGGGCGTATTAAAAACCCATAGTCGGCCACATGTCAGTAATGATAATCCTTATTCCGAAGCTCAGTTTAAAACATTGAAGTATTGTCCCAAATTTCCCGGAGAATTCGGTTCGATAGAGGACTCTAGAAATTTTTGCAGGTTCTTTTTCGATTGGTATGGCAAAAAACATCATCATTCGGGAATCGGTTTGATGACGCCGGAGCAAGTCCATTACCGGCTTGCCGATGAAATATATCGAAAACGTTCATTGGTTTTGGAAAAAGCCTTTAATGCCCAGCCCAAAAGATTTAAAGGCAAAATGCCTATCCCGCCGGCTTTGCCGAACGCTGTTTGGATTAATAAACCAAAAATCTTATACAATATGATTGATCAGTAATTTCTTAAATTATTTGTCTCATTCTCATTGACATATTCCGTCTCCGGTTGAAAGCAATGAATCCCTGATCTCTTTTAAAGTGTCTTCTCTTCCTATAATATTGTCTTGCGAAATTCGCGGGATAGAAGTTAATGCTTTGGGATTGGGAGAAGGCGGGTTAAGCTCGGCTATTTTTTTTATAATGTCAGAAGTGTCCTCTTTTATTGAATTGATAGTATTGATTACTTGAGCGAATTTATCGGAAATATTAAATATTTCTTCTTGGTAATTCTCTTTAATAGCAAGGCGTTTTAATTCGGGATCGTTTTTTATATGTTTTTCAAAAATATTAAGAAACTTATTAATTGTATCTTTGTCAGGCTTAATTATATTCGGGTTTTTTAATAATTCGAATTGAACGCTATCGGCTGATAATGGGTAGTTGTTGTTTCGGAAAAATCTATATTTTAATAATTGGTCTATTATTATTTGCGAATCATAAAAAGGGAATTGTCCGTTTTGCTCGGATATAGGAAACTTTTTGCGGTATTCTTCAATTGTATTATCTATAAGTATTGCAAGTCTGGCTTAGAATGTTTTTTGAGACAATGTATTGAATATTTTATCCAAACCTTTTTTTATAGCGTAACTTCCAATGCTTTGAGCTGCAAAGATTGCGATTGCTCCTGACATAACTTACGGTTTCCTTTTTTAAAAAAACGGATTGCTTAATAACTTCTTAATCCGAATATC
>JAZDOL010000029.1:0-5148 GCA_043798775.1 bacterium
CCAATCGCCCAGTGTTCGGCTTGCGCTCTTTTAAGATACTTTTTAAGTAAGTATTTCATTAAAAATATTTTTAATTAGACAATTATTACCGCATTTATTCACTATAACCTTAACTAAAGAAAACTTATCTTTCTTTTTTAATAACCCGTCTTTTGCTCCCCACTTAGAAAGACAACTGGCTGAATTTGCCATTCCCAATTGAATCGCCTTAATAATATCATTTGTTCTAATTAAACCGGCAACAAAACCCGAACCAAACGCATCGCCGGCTCCAGTAGCGTCAACTAAAATCATTTCTTTTGATCTTAAAGAGGGGGCCGAATAAAGATACTTGCCATCGGAAACCGTTACCCCAACCCCGCCCTTTGTCATTATGGCAATCCCCGGACAAAGTTCGTCTATTCTTTTAAAAATTTCTATTTCTTTTTGGTAAGGTATTTTTGTTAATAAAGACGCCTCTTCTTGATTTAGGACTAAAATATCGGTTTTAGAAAGGAATTGTTTCAGTTTGGCCAGTGGCAATAATAATTGCGGCAATCCCGGATTAACGGCCACCTTTATTTTATTCTTGAAAGCAAAATCAACCAAAGATATAAAAAGCTCGATATTTTCTTTAGCAAAAGGAGCAAAATAGAACCATTTTGCCTTTTTCAATTTATTAAAAGAAATATTCTTCTTTTCCAGAAAACTGGAGGCGCCCCTGAAAACCAAATTAGTTCGATGAAGAGATGGCGAACTAAGGACAACTGAACAGTTGGTTTGTTTTCCTTTTATATAAGAGATAAAAGAACAATCAACTCCTCTATTTTTCAAATCATCAACTACCTCCTTGCCCATTTTATCATCACCAACCGCCCCGCAGTAAGCAACCCCAAAACCCTGATTTATAAAAGTAGTGGCGGTATTCGTTCCACCACCGCCCGTTCTAATATAAAGATCCTCAACGGGAATTTTGGAATCAGACGCCAAAGCTAAAAGCTCGCCAGTAATTGACTTGCCCTTAATAACCTTGAGTCCATCAATATTCAAAAATATATCTCTTGTCGCCGATCCGAAAGTGATAATATCGTACATAAATGTTATTTGATTTGTTTATTCTTAGCCAAAGCAATCATTGTGGAAATCACGCTATTTGGGTTTAAGGAAATGCTTTTAATCCCCTCTTTAATCAAGTACCGGGCAAACTCGGGGAATACTGACGGCGCTTCGCCACAAATTCCGATATATTTTTTCCGCTTTAAACATATTTTTATAACTCGACTAATCATTTCTTTGACCGCCGGATTCCTTTCGTCGCCAACCAGCGGCAACATCGCGCTATCGCGGTCCAATCCCAATACCAGTTGCGTTAAATCATTTGACCCGATACTCATTCCGTCAAATATCGAAAGAAATTCATCGGCGAGAATGACATTTGATGGAATCTCGCACATCACATATACTCGCGGATCGTTCTTCGGCCTTGGCTTTAAGTTGCTCAATAAGCCGTATTTTCTCATTAACTTTACCACTTCCCGACCCTCTTCCGGTGTTCGGCAAAATGGGACCATCAGGGAAATATTCGTTAAGCCAAAAACATCGCGCGCCCGCTTTAACGCCTGGCACTCCATCTTAAACGCTGGCTCGTATTCTTTATCAAGGTAACGGACGGCTCCACGAAAACCAATCATCGGATTGGATTCTTCTTTTTCGTATAGCTCACCTCCGATTAAATTTCGATATTCGTTTGTTTTGAAATCGGATAAACGGACAATTACTTCTTTGGGATAAAATGCCGCCGCTATTTGCCCAATACCTTCGGCCAATTCTTTTGCGAAATATTCTTTTTTGTCGCGATACTCAAGAGTAATATCTTCAATCCTTTTTTTAAGATCTCGATCTTTAATTTTGTTAAAGTGATAAAGCGCCAGAGGGTGAATTTTTATTTTTTCGGCGATAATAAACTCCTCCCGCGCCAAACCGACACCGTCGTTAGGCAAGAACGAATCACGAAACGCCATATCCGGCACGCCAACATTAAGCATTATCTTGACTGGCGGTTTCTTTATATCTGCCAAGCGATATTTTTTTACCGTGTATGGCACCTTGCCACGATAAATCCCGCCAACCAACCCCTGGGTACAATCAACGGTGATTGCCTCGCTGTTTTTCAATATTTTTGTCCCCTCTTTCGTTCCAACAATACAAGGAATTCCCAGCTCCCTACTAACAATTGCCGCATGGGCGGTCTTCCCTCCCTCGTCGGTAACGATAGCCGACGCAATTCTCATAATTGGCATCCAATCGGGATCGGTCATTGTGGTAACTAAAACCTCTCCTTTTTTAAATTCACTAATTTTATCAACGCCGGAAATGATATGCGCCTTGCCGTAGCCCAACTTATTCCCCACGGCAATTCCCATTAAAAGCGGTTTATCTTCGGTTTTCAGCCGATATTCCTCGTAATATTCGTCGGTTTTGGCGCCATATATCGTTTCTGGCCTGGATTGAACAATAAATAATTTGTTTGATTCGCCGTCTTTTGCCCACTCTAAGTCCTGCGGACAGCGATAATGCTCCTCAACCAAACACGCCCACTTAGCTAACTTTAATGCCTCATCGTCGGTTAATGAGTATTTTAATGCCTGAGCTTCAGAAACCACCACTTCTTTCAGTCCGCTTTCCTTAAAGATGTATTTTTTATTCTTTCTACCTAAATTCTTGGTAATTACCGCGCGGTAACCTTTTTTTAGAGTTGGCTTAAAAACATAAAACTGATCGGGAGTGATTAATCCCTTTACGATCATCTCTCCCACCCCCCAGATACTATTAATTGACACGACATTCTTAAAACCGGTTTCTGTATCAAGGGTAAACATAATTCCCGAGGACGCAAGATCCGATCGAATCATTTTCTGCACACCGACCGACAAGGCAATCTTCATATGATCAAATTTTAATTCTTCGCGATAAGAAATTGCCCGCGCGAGAAATAACGAAGAAATACACTTTTTGGTAACCAGAAGCAGTTCCCTGTCTCCCGTAACATTGAGATATGTTTCATGCTGACCGGCGAATGACGCCGAGGCCGAGTCCTCCATTGTTGCCGACGAACGAACGGCAACAATCAGATTGTCTTTTCCATATCCTTTCGATAGCAGATGGTAATGAGTGATAATTTCATTCTCTAAATCCTTTGGAAAAGATGCTTCCATAATCAGCTTCCGGCAAGCGCGACTTGTTTCTTCTAAACTCTTCAAGCTCTTACGATCAAACTTACGAAATAACTCGGCAATTTTTACATCGATCCCGTTTTCTTTCAAAAAATACCAATAAGCGGAGCTGGTGATCGCGTACCCGTTGGGGACATTGATTCCTTTTCTTGTCAGCGTTCGGTACATTTCTCCCAAAGAAGCGTTCTTCCCGCCCACTAGGGGGACATCTTTATAAGATATCTCGGAAAACTTTAATATATATTTATTCATTTCTATTTATGTTAATGGCTTTTTACTGACACTTAATAGTTTATTATATCAGATATATTGATATAAAAAAGCGTTATCTAGATAACAAGGTTTGTCTGTTCTTGTATAGCTAATGGGCTGTGGCTATTTTTTTGAGCCCTTATCTCAACCAACCTCCGCGGGGTCAAACCCCACGGGAAAACAAAAACTCCCGACAACAGTTCTCGGGAGTTTCAATTTCCCTTTAATACCAAATCGATTTCCGCCATTAAGTCCCTTATTCTGCCCTCGTAGCGAAGTTTGGTTTCGTCCGGATTTTCCGAATCAAGATAATATAAAGGGTCAATATCTGCCATTGCCTTAATTCGTGCCACCTCATTCATCCAAACTTTTTCTTTTTCCATTAATCCCGACCTCACTAGAATAGTCCTAGTCAATAAATCCATTAATCTTTCTTTGTGCCATTGATACAGACACAAAGCCGATTCATCGATAGAAGTTCCTTCCCGATATTTTTCAGTGGCACAATGAGCCAGTATTTCGTGAATAATAAATTCGATCTCTGCGCACCAGCCCCCCCCTAAACGATATTTGGGTATTCTAAAATAAACAGGCCCGCCGGTTACCAATTGGCCGCCACCGGTACCATAAACACTCGGGATAATTTCAAGACGGCCAACCGGATTGAAACCATAAACTTCGGCAGCAATGGGAAGACATTTATCAACGATCATCTGCCATACTTTCTGAAACTCAAGGGCATATTCCTGATAATCTCGAAAATTTAAATCCATTTCTTGACCAATCGCTTCTCCTATCGCATCATCGGTTATAATTCCAGACCCTTCCGGATTTATGCCCGCAGGAAAACGCATCGTATACCCAAGCCCTTTAAAGGATAAATAATTGTCCAAATGCCATCTAACCGAAGCGGTTTCTTCAGCCAGTAGCCTATTTTTATCGTTTATGATATCAACGGAAAAATCGCTTTCTTCCGGACTCTTCAATTTTTCTCTATTAGCAACAAACAGATCATTTAAAGTTTCTTAGCAACAAATTCTGTTAGCTCTGATAGCCGGGTAGCATAAGCCCATTCGTTATCGTACCAGGCAACAACCTTAATTAAGTCATCTTTAACCATTGTTAATGATGAGTCAACGATCGACGAAAAAGTATTGCCGACATAATCCGACGAAACAAGCGGAGCATCCTCAACCCCCAATATTCTTTTTAATCTTTCCGTTTGCGATGTTTTTTTAAGCAAAAAATTCACTTCTTCGGTAGTGGTTTTCTTTTTAACAAGACAGGTTAAGTCAAGAATAGAAACCGACGGGGTAGGAACGCGAAAGGCAATCCCGTCGAGCTTTCCCTTAAGTTCCGGAATAACATTGCCAATTGCCTTTGCGGCGCCGGTTGTCGTGGGAATAATATTTATCGCCGCGGCGCGCGCCCTTCTTAGGTCT
Source organism: bacterium (assembly GCA_043798775.1). Taxonomy (GTDB): domain Bacteria; phylum Patescibacteriota; class Minisyncoccia; order Minisyncoccales; family GWA2-46-15; genus CAZUEG01. The sequence goes on from JAZDOL010000029.1 coordinate 4,907, forward strand.
TTGTGCGCTAAATCAAGAATCCGCTGGTCGTTTGTGTAACTGTGAATTGTGGACATAAACCCCTTGACCACCTCGTACTCGTCATTCAATATTTTTAATACTGGCGCCAAACAATTTGTTGTGCAAGAACCCATATCGATAATCGAGTCGTTTTTTGCGTCGTATTTTTCTTCATTAACTCCCAATACGAATGAGGGAATTTTCTCCGGGTTTTTAGAGGGCGCCGATATTATCACAACTCT
>JAZDOL010000051.1:0-8221 GCA_043798775.1 bacterium
TTTTTTATCATCAACCGGATTCAGAACTATATCTAATTGGCGCCAATGTTCCTCCATATCAACCCAAAAACGCCCCCCGGGACTATGACGAAAAACGCTCAAGAAAATTGCTCTTAAGAAAGAAAGAAATCCGCTATCTTGAAGGAAAAAGCGGTCAAAAGGGCTTGACTTTTATCCCCTTAAGGGTTTATACTTCAAACGGCAAGATTAAGCTTGAATTCGCTCTCGCCCGCGGGAAAAAAGCATACGACAAGCGAGATACGCTTAAAAAACGTGATATCAAGCGAGAAATCGAGGGAGCGTTGAAAGATCGGGGGTGATTAGCTTCGATGAATGGCCAACCAAAGTATGCAGGCAAAGGTGTCGGTTCCTTTTCAAACTGCCGATAAAACAATATCTGTCAATTCATTTAGACAGCCGGCGTTAGCATACGCCTAACGCCATCCATACGGCCGATTCTCGCTTAGCCGATTGGGTGTCATATTCAGCGAGATCGCTAACTGTTCCGGCCCGGGAATAGTTATCTAAAACTTAGGGCAACGGTATAGGTTTTTCGTCCGGTTATTAACCGATACTGTAAATAACCGGTCTATGTCTGTAGAAGTATTTTGGAAATCCGTTCAGACGGGGGTTCAACTCCCCCCACCTCCACCTTTTGCCAACATCGCAAGACAAACTGGGTTGAATGGTTGGGCGAGTAAACATATGATTCTTTTGAATAAGATTGCAAAAGGTGTCCTCCGAAGTCCCGTTTAATGGGACGAAGGAGGACAACATTAACCAGCTCCGCTTCGCTCAAATTTGCCAGTAGTTAGTAATGTGTAGTTTGTAATTAGGGTAAGGAATTATTGATACACAAGAAAATTTGCTCCCAAATTACAAATTACTCATACTCACACAAAGTCCAGTAGTTAGTAATTTGTATTGAGTAATTAGGGCGAAGGAGGACAACATCCACTGTTTCGCCCGAGACAAAGGACAACATTAGCCAGCTCCGCCTATCAAATTAATACAGCATTTAACCAAGCAACACTCTGCAAAAGAAACTTTTAATCAATACTCAAGTAAAAGCGCCCAACGTACGATTGGTAAGCGATAGTGGGGCGCAGTTAGGCGTTTTTACCCTTGAACAGGCGGTACAAATGGCGAGAGATAGCGGTCTTGATCTTATCCAGGTTACCGAGAAGGTTGATCCTCCGGTGTGTCGCCTGATGGATTACGGAAAGTTTCTTTATCGAGAAAAGAAAAAAGAAAAACCAGTTAGGAGCGGACAAGGAGAGATTAAGGGGATTCGATTGGGGTTTGGAATATCCGACCACGATATGGAGATCCGCGCCAAACAAGCAGCAAAGTTTTTATCTGACGGTTACAAGGTAAAAATCGAGCTTATATTAAAAGGAAGAGAGAAGGCCTTGGGGGATTTCGCTACAGATAAATTTGAAAGATTCAACGCCGTCCTTTCGGGAATTACTCCCCTCTGCATCGAAAGAGAATTAAAAAGAGAACCGCGAGGTTTAATAATGATCGTAGCTAAGGGAACTGCTAAAAACAGTGGACTCCCCGATCAACAAAAAAATGAAACTGCGAAAATCAATAGTCAAAAGGTTTAAGATAACAAAGAACGGCAAGGTGATGAGACGACCAACCGGACTTAATCATTACCGCGCCAAGAAAACTGGAGAAGCAGTCAGAAAAAGCAGGAAGTGGGTTATGGTTTCTCCAAACGAGGCAAAGAAAATTAAAAAAATTATTCATCGTTAATATTTATCAGATGTCGCGGATAAGTCGTTGATGTTTTTACAAATCAACGACTTTAATTGCCATCTGCCAATACTATATGGTTCGGGTCAAAAGAGGAGTATCGGCTAATAAAAGAAGAAAAAATCTCTTAGACGTTACTAAGGGTTTTCAACATGGAAGAAAGTCCAAGTTTCGTCTGGCAAAAGAAGCGGCTTATCACGCGTTAAGATATGCTACTCGTGATAGACGAGCGAAAAAAAGAGTTTTTCGCGCGTCGTGGCAGGTAACAGTTAATGCCGCGGTAAGGGACTATGGGATATCTTATAGTAAATTTATAAAACAACTAAAAGATAAGAAAGTAACGATAAACCGTAAAATCCTGGCAGAAATAGCAACCAATAATCACGATCTATTCGCCAAGATCGTAGAAGCAGTCAAATAAAATACGAAAACGCCCCAGAGGGCGTTTTTTGTTGGTCTCAAGACCTATTTAAAGTGCGCCATCAGCTTCTTTGTGGGTAGCGTATTAATTATATCTTCCTTGCTCGCCCACCCGCGACGCGCCTGCCCGATTCCATACCTCATCCCCGCCAATTGTTTTTTGTCATGAGAGTCCGTGTTAATAATCATCTTTACATTATTTTCCTTACCGCGACGAATATTCTTATCATTCAAGTCCAGCCGCTCATCTGAAGAATTGATTTCCAAAATTGTGCCGGTTTCTCGCGCGATAGTCAAAATCCTGCCGAAGTCGATATTGTATCCTTCTCTTTTCTTTAATAGTCGGCCAGTGGGGTGAGAAATGATGTCGACATTTGGATTTTTCATCGTTTTAATAATTCTGTCGGTCATCTGGCCCGTTGGCATATTGAATTGCGAATGGACGCCGGCAATCACATAATCCAACTTCTCAAGAATATTATCGTCAATGTCTACACGGCCATCAGCAAGAATATTTGTTTCGCACCCATGAAGAATAGTAAAGGGAATGCCTTTCTGGCGATAGTTGTTATTCAACCGCTTAATTTCTTTTTTCTGCGCCATTAGTTGTTTTTCGTCCAATCCGTTTTCGATTTTCAAGAATTTTGTGTGATCGGAAATTCCGATGTATTGGTATCCGCGCCCCATGCCGGCCTCGGCCATTTGCCTTATCGAATTTACGCCACCATCCCAATCGGAATGACAATGGAGATCGCCTTGAATATCACTGATATTAACTAATTTGGGCAAGTTATTCTTGAGAGCTTGCTCAATTTCTCCATTATTCTCTCGCATTTCTGGAGGAATCCACGCCATTTTAAGGGCGCGGTATATGTCGATTTCGTTATCGCTTGGCAACATCTTACTACCCCTGAATATTCCATATTCATTTAATTTAAGATTGTTCTGGATGGCAATTCTGCGCAGGGCAATATTGTGCTCCTTAGAGCCGGTAAAATATTGAAGCGCCGAACCGTAACTCTTTTTGGGAACAACTCTTAAGTCAACATCGAATCCGTCGGCCATACGAATCGATGTCTTGGTTTTTCCCTTTCCCCACACTTTTTTTACTCCTTTTTGAGAAACAAAATAGTTCATTACCTCTTCCGGTTTGTTGGAAACGGCCAATAAATCGACATCGCCAATCGTTTCTTTCATTCTTCTCAAAGAGCCGGCGTAGGTAACTTCGTCAACAATTTGATTTTCTCGCATATCTTTGCACATCATTTCCACGATCGGCAGAATCGTTCCAATAAGCGACCTCCCTTGATCGCGTTTCAAAAAATTGATTGCCTCGATAATGTTGGTCTCTGTTTTTAATCCAAAGTTAGGGATATCGCGCAATTTTCCGTTTTTTGCCGCTATTTCTAAATCCTTCAGGTTTTTGACCTTGCGGTATAAATATAAGTCCCTGATTGATTTTGGACCAATGCCTTCCACCGACAAAAGATCGTCTAAATCCACCGGCATTCCCTTTTTAAACTCCTCATAATAACTAATCTTTCCTGTTTTAATGTACTCTTCAATTCTTTGGGCAATATTACTTCCCACGCCTGGTATTTTTTCTATCCCCCTTAACCCTTCTCTTCGATATAAAGCACTAACATCTTCCTCCGTGGCTTCGATCGAAAAAGCGGCTTTTCTGTAAGCCACCGGACGAAATGGCATCCCCTCCATTTCTAAATAAATCGATATTAAGTAGATTATATGGGCTAACTCTTTATTAGCCATGAAATTAGTTAACGCAAGTCCTGTGAATAAAATTTTTCTTTTGAGAAAATATTTTTGCCTTCGTGTTTTTCCGTATCGCGAGGAAGAATCACCCGCGCCAAAACGAATAACAACGAAGCGCTAATAATTGTGAATATTCCCCCGATAACAAATATTATTTCGAAGCCAAATTTGCTGATTAGTAGTCCGCTGATTCCTCCGGCGAAACCGATTCCCGCTCCCGCAATCGTCGAATCAATGCCCCACTCGGTAGATTCTTTGCCCTTGTCGATATGGCGGGTAAATATCGCAACCATTCCCGCCTCATATAAAACCATCCCTAGAGAAAATACACTTTGAAGAAAATAAACATGCCATGGCAGTGTTGCCATCATATAGCCAAAAAATACAACGGAAACCAATACTGCGCCAAAGAACAAGAACCAATAATCGTCTTCCTCGCCATTATTATCGTCAAGAAACAACCCAATAGGTATTCTCAAGGTCGATCTTGTTAACCAATAGATCGCCACGGCTATTCCAACTACTGCCGCGCTTCCTCCGTGTATTCTTTCAATAATGAAAACGGCTAATAGTGGTGAAACAAACCCCCATCCGCTCCAGAATGCCAAATTCACTTTGACTAAATTTTTGACTACCTTATTGGCGCGGAACGGCATCAATAAAGCAAGGGATAGTTTTCTCATTTCGTTTTTTTATTTATTGTTTTCTTTAGATCGTTAATTAGTTCCTTAATGTCAACGCCATGGATACTAGCGACATCATTCAAGGTTTCCGGCCCGGCCATTGGGCAACCGGCGCAATGCAGATCATAGTTCAAGAATACAGGCGCGGTTTCGGGGTACACTCCAATCACCTCTCTAACAAATGAATCGGGGGAGATTGTAATTTTAGCAATTTTCTTTTCAGTTTGTTTTTGCATAACTTTATTTTATCTTAATCCTCAACAAACACAAACCGCCACTATATTTGTTCATACGCTACTTTCAATATCTTAAACGATTGACGAATGGATTCTTTTATAGCGATAGCGTCACCTACTCTTTTTCCTATCAAAGCTCTCCCTATTGGTGATTCGTTAGAGATAATATTTTTTTGGGGATCCACTTCTACCGTTCCCAATATCTTTAATTTCTCAATATGGCCGTTCATTTCCAAAGATACCGTCGCTCCCAAACCAACAAAACTCTGATCACGCCTATCCGGCAATGATATGATTTTCGCGTTATCAAGAATATTTTTCAATTCACACAAACGAGTTTCCAGTAACTCAAGGTCTTCGTGAAAATTTAGATAGTCCGGGTCGATATCTTCCGATTGGAAAGTGGCCGGCGAGTCGCCGTTTGTTTTTAAGTCCTTAATTTTTTGCAAATCAGAATACTCTCCCTGAACCCTTACTAGACCTTTTTCGGTTACAAAATAGTGTCTTTTCTCGGTCATGTCTTTGTTGTTAATGAATAATATTAAATGAAAACCTCCCGTTGGCGGGAGGTTGGTTTGGTATGATTAAGTAAATTTATTAAATCATATATCCCAGCCCCCCGTCGTTTTTTGTTTAGTGGAAACGAAAATAAGACGGCTTTTAATATCCGCGATATAATTGATTTTGTTATTAATAGATCGTAATTGCATCTTCGACTGGTTATTACTATTCGTTAAATTTGTCATTATCAAGCTTACATCTGCCATTATATAGACCGAACTGCGGTTGTCAATTATGTTCCATGTCTTGAACAACATTTTACTGGTCATTAGTTTAATTTAACGACCGTCGATAACATTTTGGACAATAGATCGGATTATTGCGTTTCGGGTCTGGTTCAAATGGTAATTTTTCTATTCTGATTCCACAATTAGCGCATCTTATATCTGTCGCAGAGGTTTCAAGCGATTCTTTTTCATTTTCCTTTCGGCGGAGCCGGGAGGAAAAGAAGACACTACGGGCGTGAGCTCGTAGAGATTCATAATCTCTATCTTTAACCAATTTATCAAAATTCTGAAAGGACATGGAATTAGTTTTATCAGATTATGCGCTGGACAATAGCCCGATTCCTATCTTTGCCAATTGCGAGCCGCCAAAGATCATAATAAACGCTGATACCGACCAGCTAAGCATATTAAACATTATTGACGGATACTCGTTGGGAGTGGCTGTTATAAGACCCTTGGTCAGCTCCTTTACGATTATATCTGTACTAATCGATCCCAGACCAATACCGCCGGAATCTGTCTTCGTGTTTTGCTGTTGAGGTACGCTAAAAATCACCGGCGCTGGTTTCTTGCCGGTAAATAATTCATAAGACGACCACAACGCGTAAAGAATCACCAAAATTCCGATGACTATAAGAATAAAACCAACTAATCTAAGAACAAATCTCATGTCTTCGTTACGATAAGTATTATTCAGACATTGATCGCTTATCTATTTTATCGTTATCTTGTTTTGTTTTAGAAATAATTTTTACCAGGCGATCGACTAACCGTTTTGGGTCGGTATCAAAGATAACCTCTCTTTTCAGTCCCCTCGACGGTCCGTCCATAATATAGCGGATCCGATCGGCAGTACCGCCGGTTCCTTCGAGAACGGCAATTGGTTTCTCAATTTCAAAGGCAGTGGCAAATTCATGTAATGTTCCCATTCTGCCACAGATTATTATCACCCCGTCGGCCGATTTGGTCATAATTACATTCCGACCAACATAATCGGCGCCGGTATAAATAATCACATCGAATGCGTCAACCGGTAACCGATATGATTTTAAATGTGACTTTTCTGATGTCGCTGGAGAAAAACCAACACTATAGCCTTTCAACTCTTTTGCTCCCAGCGCTGAATAATACGGAACACCGGTGGTTGCGCCGGTTATAGTAACACATTTTAGACGGGCGATTTCCCGCCCCACTTCGCGCGCTTTTTCTATCGTGCCTGGAGAACAATGACCCATCACCGCCGCTCCGGAAACGGCAATCTTTAAATTGGTTTTCATAAATATCTTAAACGAATGATAACTCTTTTTATTTTAGCAAAATAACGAATTAAAATACAACTCTGTGGGCATCTGCGAGCAATCGTTATTCAGTCCAAAAAAAAATAGGCCACATGCCCATTCTTTTTTGAGGGGAGACAGGCCCGATGAACTTGGTTGATTCAAGCCGAGACCTCGGCTATGCCGGCGTCCTCCTTCATCGACTACCCTGGTTCATAGAGGAGAAGAATTTATTGAGGAGACCTCCCTCGCACCCCCCTCGATTGAGTATAATAACACAAAGCCCATCTCTGTCAAAAACGATGATTGTAACGACAATGAGATAAGAGGTTAACCGGCTTTATTAGTTTTCAGTTCTCATTTCTCAGTTTTCAATAAGTTCTCAGGGAATTAATCTCCATTGAAAACTATTAATTGAAAATAAAAAAATCTTCTTTGGAGTTTGAAAATTGTAAATTGTAAATTGAAAATTGCGTGAAGGGTGTCCCCGGGCCGATTCGAACGGCCAGTCTTCTCCTTCGGAGGGAGATATTCTATCCAATTGAACTACGGGGACAAGGATAACTTCTATGACTAATTTAAACCTTTCTGGCAACAAGGTAAAGATTAGATCGACGGCCACCTTTATATACTTCGACCAGATCGACTTTATTAACCTCGAAACCGGCCTCTTTGGTTAAACCCTCTAACTCGTTTCTAGAAAATAGATGATAATAACGATTGGCCTTATCCGACCACGGAACAAATAAGTCGCCGGAGTCAAGTTTTGAAAGACCAAATACTTTTAATAAAGAATAACGCAGATAAGATAAGATTGTTTTTTTACTTAGGAGATTCCAAACCGTCAGAACAAGAACGCCGTCGGGTTTTAGTACTCGTTTCATCTCTTTGAAGAATTCTAACCGTAACTCACGGCTGGGAATATGATGTAAGACGGCAATCGAAAAAATAGCATCAAATGAATTATCAGAAAATGGAAGATTTAAGGCATCAGCTAGTAAAAAGTTATTATTCGGATTGCGTTTTTTTGCAATCTCGAGAAGTTTCTCGGAATTATCAACGCCAAGATAATCAACATTTTTCCCCACGAATAATTCAACTAATCTTCCATTACCGCAACCGACATCCAATACCTTATCGCCATCAGTATTTTCTAATCAAGAGATGAGCATGAAATGAAGTTAGTGTAGAACGTCGGAAATTGAAGCTTACGACAATTAAAACTGCTGAATAATTTATCTTTAGCCCTTTGCATTAAAGAAGCGCATTCGTTGTCGCTCCGT